>NZ_JASCXF010000041.1:0-36730 GCF_030062225.1 Sphingomonas sp. 2R-10 | reverse complement strand
TCACATGTCTCAACACCCTCGCGCCCACATACGGGCGCCCCAGGTGACGCGGGGTGGAGCAGCCCGGTAGCTCGTCAGGCTCATAACCTGAAGGTCACAGGTTCAAATCCTGTCCCCGCAACCAACAATAGCCCGCAAGTCGAAGGACTTGGCGGGCTATTGTTGCGTCCGACGCACATCCATCCCCAACGCCGAACCTGCGACGTAACGCCGTCGCCCCAGCCTGCCGGTTCGGTGTGCTGAAAGATCCGTTGGCGCCGCCGCTCGGCACAGCTTCCGTTGCTCTTACGTCCTAACCGGCCTTCGAAGTTGCGGCTTTCGGGTCGCGCGCCCGCCGAGACACGAAAAGGCTACGGCTGGCCACGCGGCAAACGATCGACCAGTTCGAGGCAAAACCATACCGGGGTGGCCTTCCAGTCCCTGCATGGTCGACCTCGATAAACGGCTGTCGTCGACAACGCATTGGAACCGTTTGCCGCCAATCGTCCAACTGCCCTTGTGACGACTCCGGGCAAGCCGGCGGCAACGTGCAACGAACCGCAGTTCCAGGTTCTGCCCGTCGCCGCTCCGGCGGGAGCGTGGCAAAGGCGCGCCGTCGATCAGCCCACGCTCCGTGTCCGGAGAACTCCAACTCGGCGTGGCAACGCCTCCTCGCACCTCGCGACCGCGCACCCGTTTGGCGCATCCCCGCAACGGCGGGGAAACAGCAGCATCACGCCGATGATCCCGACAAGCACCGGGATATCCCCGCAAGCGCGAGGGAAGAACGCCCATTCTATCGCGAACCCGTTACCGCCGTCATACCATGGCCGTCCGGTTCCGATCGGAGGTGGCGGTAGCACGCGCGCAGGCCGTTCGACCGGATGCCTCGCTTCCTCCGCTCGCAGGATGTCGGACCCGAAGGAACCTCATCGCACTTCGATGCCCGGCCTACGGTGTCGGCCGGGCGTGGCAATGGTGCGCAAGAACGACCCGGCACCTTCACGATCGCTTGTCAGGGCGCCCCGAACCCGCATAGTCGCGCCCCAGACAGATCGGAGCGCCCCTTGTCCCACGACCCTGCCCAGACCGACGTCCTCATCATCGGGTCGGGTGCCGCCGGCCTGACCGCGGCGCTGCACCTGGCGGAACGGTTCCGGGTCACGGTATTGGCGAAGGGCGCGCTGAACGAGGGGTCGACCGCCTGGGCGCAAGGCGGCATCGCTGCGGTGCTCGAACCCGGCGACACGTTCGAGAACCATGTCGAGGACACGATGGTCGCCGGCGCCGGCCTCAACGATCGCGCGACCGTCGAGTTCGTCGTGGAGGGGGCCCCCGCCGCGATCGAGCGGCTGGCGGCGCTGGGCGTGCCGTTCAACATGGACGGTGAGGCGCTGCACCTGACGCGCGAGGGCGGTCATTCGCATCGCCGTATCGTCCATGTCGACGACGCCACCGGCTGGGCGGTGCAGGAAGCGCTGATCCGGGCTGCGCGGGCCCATCCCAACATCACCCTGCTGCCCGATATGGTCGCGGTCGATCTGGCGACCAGCCGGCACGAGCAGCGCTATTCGGGCGCCGGCAATGTCTGGGGCGTCTATGCGTTCAACCGCGCCACCGACCGGGTCGAGCTGTTCACCGCGCGCGCAACGATCCTCGCGACCGGCGGGGCGGGGCGAACCTATCTGTTCAGCACCGCGCCGCGCGGCGCGACCGGCGACGGCATCGCCATGGCATGGCGCGCGGGCTGCCGCGTGTCGAACATGGAATTCATGCAGTTCCACCCGACCTGCCTCTACAATCTGGAGGTCAAGAATTTCCTGATTACCGAAGCGGTGCGCGGCGAGGGCGGGAAGCTCATCAACCCGACGACGGGCAAGAATTTCATGCCCTATTACGACCCCCGCGCCGAACTGGCGCCGCGCGATATCGTGGCGCGGGCGATCGATGCGGAAATAAAGCGGTTCGGGCTCGACTACGTCCATCTCGACATCAGCCACATGGAGCCGGCGTTCGTCCGCGGCCATTTCCCCAATATCCACGAGAAGCTGCTCGGCCTCGGCATCGACATGACGCGGCAGGGCATTCCGGTGGTTCCGGCGCAGCATTACACCTGTGGCGGCGTGGTGATCGACCGCGACGGGCGTACCGACCTGCCCGGCCTCTATGCCGTGGGCGAGGTATCGCAGTCGGGGCTGCACGGCGCCAACCGCCTCGCGTCCAATTCGCTGCTCGAATGCTTCGTGTTCGGCGAGGCGGCGGCGCGCGACATCGCCGCGCGCTGGGCCGACCTGCCGCCGCCGCCCGCGATCCGGGGCTGGGACGAAAGCCGCGTGACCGATTCCGACGAGGAAGTGGTCATCAAGCAGAACTGGACCGAGATCCGCCGCTTCATGTGGAACTATGTCGGCATCGTCCGGTCGACCAAGCGGCTGGAGCGCGCGCGCCACCGCATCGCGATGCTGACCGAGGAGGTCGCCGATTATTACGGCCATTTCCGGGTGACCGCCGACCTGATCGAACTGCGCAACCTGCTGCAATCGGCCGACCTGATCGTGCGCTCGGCGCTCCGGCGCAAGGAGAGCCGCGGACTTCACTACACCCTCGACTACCCCGAAACCGACGCACAGGCGCTCGACACGATCCTTGTGCCGTAACGCGCGCGGAAGGTTGCCGCGTTTCGTCGTCCCGAGAGGGGATTTCGTCGCAAGCGCCGCCCCGCGCCCTGTTATGTTAACAGGCGGACAAGCATGGTTGCGCCAAGTTCCGGGGTGAGATGATCGCGCACATGTTGAATCGAATCGGGTCGCGCAACGCGGCGCTGGTAGTTGCGGTGGTCGCACTGGGCGGTGCCGGGCTGGCCACGCGAACGCTGCCGCCGACCGCGCAGGCCGCCGCGCCGCGCTATGCCGTTCCCGTCCCGCTGCCGGCACAGACCCGGCCGGCGCCGCCGGCACTGGCCGCCGCGATCAATGCGCTGGGCGGCGGGTTCCAGGGCAAGGTCAGCATCGCGGTGCGCAGCATCGACGAAGGCTGGGTCGTCGGCCACGCCATGGACCAGCGCATGCCGCAGCAATCGGTCAGCAAGCTGTGGGTCGCGCTGACGATGATGAACGCGATCGACGAGGGGCGCTATGCGCTGACCGCCCCGGTCACGATCACGCGCAGCGACCTGACGCTGTTCCACCAGCCGATCGCCTATCTGATGAAGGACGGCGCGTTCAACACGACCGTCGGCGACCTGCTGCGCCGCGCGCTGACGATGAGCGACAATACCGCCAACGACAAGCTGCTGAACCTGGCGGGCGGACCGGTCGCGGTGCGCGACTTCATCGCCAGCCGGGGGCTGGGCAATATCCGCTTCGGTCCCGGCGAGCGGCTGTTGCAGGCGCGGACCGCCGGGCTGCCGTGGAAACAGGAATATTCGCAGGGCAACGCCTTTGCGCAGGCGCGCTCGCGGCTCGACCCCAATGTCCGCCGTGCCGCCTATCAGGCCTATGTCGCCGATCCGCCCGATGGCGCCGGGGCGGGGGCGATCGCCGATGCGCTGGCGCGGCTCCACCACGGCATGCTGCTGACCCCGCAGTCGACGCAGTGGCTGCTCGACACGATGAGCCACACCCGCACCGGCCGCGCCCGCATCCGCGCCGCGCTGCCCGCCGGGTGGAGCGTCGCGCACAAGACCGGGACCGGGCAGGATCTGGGCGGCCGCACCGCTGGCTTCAACGATGTCGGCATCCTGACCGCACCCGATGGCAAGGCCTATGCCGTGGCGGTGATGATCGGCGACACCGCGCGCCCAGTGCCCGAACGCCAGCAATTGATCCAGACGGTCGTGTCGTCGATCGTCGCGGTGCACGGATAGGGCGATCGGGGCGCTCCGCTATGCCGTGGACGGGGCGGAGCGCTTCGACCGGGCGGTAGCGGCAGAGCTGCCGGCGCTCTTCGCCGCGGTCGCGGCGATGCCGCCCGATCGGGCCGGTGTCCGGATCGCCGGCAATGCGGCGGTCCGATCGCTGGTGCGACCCGACGGGACGATCAGAACGATCGCGAGCCACGCGCTGGGGACCATCGCCCACCCGGTCCGCGCCGTGTTGTTCGACAAGAGCGAAACCACGAACTGGGCTCTGGGCTGGCATCAGGATCGCACCATCTGCGTCCGTGAGCGCATCGATGTTGCCGGTTTCGGGCCATGGACGACGAAATCCGGGTTGCAGCATGTCGAGCCGCCGTTCGACCTGTTCGCCGGAATGGCGACGTTGCGGGTGCATCTCGATCCGGTCGATGCGGACAATGCGCCGCTGCTCATCGCGCCAGGGTCGCACCGGGCAGGTCGCGTTCCGGTGGAGGCGATTGCTGCGACGGTCCGCCGCCATGGCGTGTCGGCCTGTCTGGCAGGGGCGGGGGATGTCTGGCTCTATGCCACCCCGATCCTGCACGCATCGGATGCCGCGGTCCGGCCCCGCCGCCGACGGGTACTACAGATCGACTATACGGCGCGGCCGCTGCCGGGCGGGCTCCAGTGGCAGTGTGTGTAGCTTGGTCAGCGCTTCGCCAACGGCCGTGGTCCCACGCCCATGGCGGTAATGACGACCGGCGCGATGCTGCCATCGGCGCGGAACGTCATCCGGTCGATCGCGACCTCGCGGTGATTGCCATCGGTCTCGCCCAGCGGGCGGCGGTGATAGACGATGTACCACTCGTCGGTGCCCGGTATCCGCACCAGCGAGTGGTGCCCCGCCCCGCGTGCGACGCGGGCATCCTGTTGCAGCACCACCCCGCGCGGGGTGAACGGCCCGAGCGGGCCGGGGCCGGTAGCATAGGCGACGCGGTAATCGGGGCCGGTCCAGCCGCCCTCCGACCACATCAGGTAATAGACGCCGTTCCGCTTCACCATGTACGGCCCCTCGACATAGTCGGGGGAGGGGGTGATCGCCTTGAACCGGGTGCCGTCGGCGAACGGCACGATGTCGGTCAGCGTGTCCGACAGGCGCACGACGTTGCAGTGCTTCCACCCGCCATAATAGAGATAAACCTGCCCGTCGTCGTCGCGGAACGCCATCTGGTCGATCGGCTGCGCGCCGTTCACGATCCTGTCGATCAACGGCCTGCCGATCGCGTCGCGGAACGGCCCTTCCGGCTTGTCCGCCACCGCGACGCCGATGCCGCCCTTCTGCGCATCGTTCCTGATGTCGTTCGCGCCGAAGAACAGGTAATAGCGTCCGCGATGCTCGATCGCCGAGGGTGCCCACATCGCATAGGCGGCCCAGCCGACGCGTTCGACGTCGAGCACGCGGGGATGCCGGGTCCATTCGACCAGGTCGGGCGAGGAAAAGGCGTCGAGGAACGTCTGGCGCAGGAACGGGTGCCAGATATGCGGTGCCTTGCGCTCCGCCACCTGCCACGGCGTCAGCCGGCTCGGCGGCGCGGGCGTATCCTGATCGGCGGAATAGGTGGGATAGATCCAGTAGCGGTCGCCGAAGATATGGATTTCGGGATCGGCGTACCAGCCGGGAAACGCCGGATTGGCCGCCAGCGCCGCGCGCGGCAGCGCCAGCGATGCGCCCAGCCCCGCGAGCAGCGTCCGCCGCCCGATCGTCAGGTCAGCGATAGTCGGTGATCGCATGGGTCCCCTCCTCCGGAGCGACGCGGGGACCGACGATCGCGACCGCCGCCCCCGCCGCCTTGCCCGCCGCGACCCCGGCGGGCGAATCCTCGAATACCAGGCAATCCGCGATCGATACGCCCAGCCGGTCGGCGGCGAGGCGGAAGCCCTGCGGATCGGGCTTGCCGGCGGTCACGTCTTCGGCGGTGATGAACACTTGCGGGATCGGCAGGTCGATCGCGCGCAACCGCACCTCGGCCAGGTTGCGCGGCGCGGAGGTGACGATCGCCCACTCGGTCGGCGCCAGCCCGGCGATCAGCGCGTGCACGCCGTCGATCGCGACGATACCGTCGACATCCTCCAGTTCGGCCGCGATCAGCCACTGCGCTTCGGTGGCGATATCCATGCCCGGCGTGGCGAAGCGCCGCACCGTATCCTCGCCCCGCACGCCGTGGCACACCGCGATCAGCGCCTCGGCATCGATGCCGTGCCGCGCGCACCAGCGTCGCCAGACCCGCTCGACCGCTGCGGTGGAATCGAGCAGCGTGCCGTCCATGTCAAACAGGAACGCGGCGTAGCGGGTGTTGCAAAACAAGGGCATGCGGCCGGTCGTACCGGGCCGGGGCGGGGGAGGCAAATCGCTCACAGCTACCGGCGGGATGTACCCCCGCGCAGGTGGGGGCCTGGAGTTCGATCCATCGGTATGGAAACGTCACCCCGGCGAAGGCTGGGGTCTCCATCGGCGCCTGCTGCGCGCTGCCACCGGGAGATCCCGGCCTTCGCCGGGATGACGCCCGTTTCAAAAGAGTCGCACGGAACGGCGGTTTGCGCTTGTCGCTCCGGACCCCCGCCTGCGCGGGGGGCGCTATCGGCTGGGGCGCAGCGTTGCGGTCACCTCAATGCCGGAAGTGGCGCATCCCCGTGAACACCATCGCGAGGCCGGCTTCGTCCGCCGCCGCGATCACCTCGTCGTCGCGGATCGATCCGCCGGGCTGGATCACCGCGGTGGCACCCGCCTCGACCGCGGCCAGCAGCCCGTCGGCGAACGGGAAGAACGCGTCCGATGCGACCGCCGAGCCGATGGTGCGCGCCTCGGCCCAGCCGGCCTTGTCCGCCGCGTCCTTCGCCTTCCACGCGGCGATCCGCGCCGATTCCAGCCGGTTCATCTGCCCCGCGCCGATCCCCGCCGTGCTGCCGCCCCGGGCATAGACGATCGCGTTCGACTTGACGTGCTTGGCGACGGTCCATGCGAAGCGGCAGTCGGCCAGTTCCTGTTCGGTCGGCTGGCGCTGCGTCACGACCTTCAGTTCGACCTGATCGAGATTGCCGCCGTCGCGCGACTGGACCAGCAGCCCGCCGGCAATGGTCTTCACCATCAGCCCGCCACGCGCCGGATCGGGCAGGTCGCCGGTCAGCAGCAGGCGCAGATTCTTCTTTGCCGCGAACACCGCCTTCGCCTCGTCATCGGCCGACGGCGCGGCGACGACTTCGGTGAAGATGCCGCTGATCGCGCGCGCGGTTTCGCCGTCGAGCGGGCGGTTGACCGCGATGATCCCGCCGAACGCCGACACGCTGTCGCACGCCAGCGCCGCCTGATACGCCTCGATCAGCGTAGCGCCGGTCGCCACGCCGCACGGATTGGCGTGCTTGACGATGACCACGGTCGGCGGCCCGTCGCGAAACTCGCTGACCAGTTCCAGCGCGGCATCGGCGTCGTTGTAATTGTTGTAGCTCAGCGCCTTGCCCTGCACCTGCTCGGCCTGCGCGATACCGCGCGCGGCCGGCCCGCGCGGGATGTAGAGCGACGCCGACTGATGCGGGTTCTCGCCATAGCGCAGCTCGGCGCCGCGGGTGAAGGCGAGCGGCAGCGTGTCGGGGAACCTCTGCCCCTGATCGGCGAAGGCGAACCACTGCGCGATCGCCGAGTCATAGGCGGCGGTGGCGGCATAGGCCTTGGCGGCGAACCGGCGGCGGGTGGCGAGGCTGGTGCCGCCGCTCGCATCCAGTTCGGCGATCAGCGCGGCATAGTCGGCGGGATCGGTCACGATCGCCACCGCGTCATGGTTCTTGGCGGCGGATCGCACCATCGACGGGCCGCCGATGTCGATATTCTCGATGATCGTCTCGCGATCGGCACCCTTGGCCACGGTCGCTTCGAATGGATAGAGGTTCACGACGACGATATCGATCGCGCCGATGCCATGTTCGTCCATCGACGCGACATGCGCCGGATTGTCGCGCACCGCCAGCAACCCTCCATGCACCACCGGGTGCAGCGTCTTGACCCGCCCGTCCATCATCTCGGGAAAACCGGTCAGGTCGGAAATGTCGCGGACGCCCAGCCCCGCATCGCGCAGCGCGGCGGCGGTCCCGCCGGTCGATACCAACTCGACGCCGTGGCGGCTGAGCGCGGTGGCGAGGTCGACGATGCCGCTCTTGTCGGAAACCGAGAGAAGCGCGCGCTGTGCGGTGACATGATCCATGGCCGCGCCCTTTCGCGCGAATGGCGCGACGGGGCAAGGGGGCGCGGCTTGCGACTTTCGGCGGGTGGGCGTAGCCTCCGCGCCGTCCCCAACGGAGTCGGAACGATGGTCCAGTCGCCCAGCTGAACCGGCGGAATGTCCGCCGCACGATTACTCCGACAGGGACTCCATCATGCACCGTCTGCAATCGAAACTCTGCGTCGTCACCGGCGCTGCGCGCGGGATCGGCCATGCCATCGCCACGCGCTTTCACGAAGAGGGCGCCACCGTCGTTCTGACCGATATCGACGCGCAGGCCGGACAGGCCGCCGCTGATGCGCTCGGCTGTCGCTTCGTCACGCTCGACGTGCGCGAGGAGGGGGACTGGACCCGGCTGGCGCACGCGGTGCCGGTCGCCGATGTCGTGGTCAATAATGCCGGCGTGACCGGGTTCGAAAGGGGCATGGTGCTGCAGGATCCTGAACATGCGTCGCTCGCCGACTGGCGCGCGGTCCATGCCGTCAATCTCGACGGCACCTTCCTTGGTTGTCGCTATGCGATCGGCGCGATGAAGGCGGCAGGGACCGGATCGATCATCAACATCTCGTCGCGCTCCGGGCTGGTCGGCATCCCGGGTGCGGCGGCCTATGCCTCGTCCAAGGCGGCGATCCGCAACCACAGCAAGAGCGTCGCACTCTATTGCGCGCAGCAGGGCTGGCGCATCCGCTGCAATTCGGTCCACCCCGCGGCGATCCTGACCCCGATCTGGGAACCGATGCTGGGCGACGGACCGGACCGCGACGCGCGGATGGCGGCTCTGGTCGCCGACACGCCGCTCAAGCGCTTTGGACTCCCGGAAGAGGTCGCGGCGGTCGCGGCGATGCTGGCGTCGGACGAAGCGGCGTACATGACCGGGACCGAGGTCAATATCGACGGCGGGTTGCTGGCAGGATCGGCGGTGTCACCGGGGTGAGGGAGGCAGCGGCCTGCCCGATTCCGTATCCCCGCGCAGGCGTTGATTCAGCGCCAAACAGGCCGGCGGCGTTCGGGGCTCTGGACCCCCGCCTGCGCGGGGGTACGGCTGGAGTTTGATCCATTTGTATGGAAACGTCACCCCAGCGTAGGCTGGGGTCTCCACCGGCGCCTGCTGCGCGCTACCACCGGGAGATCCCGGCTTTCGCCGGGATGACGCCCGTTTCAACAGGGATGGATCAAACCCCAGCCCTGTGTATCGCCCCTACCGCGCCCGGTGGAACCGCCACGAAAAGTCATGCCCGCCCGCCGGCGTGGCGCCCGACAGCACCAGCTGGAACGTCGCCACCGGCGTGCCGCTATCGTCGAGCCACAGGCTTTCCTCGACGCCCAGCGTCGCGCCCTTGCAGCGGAACTGCCATACCGGGCCTTCGGGAATGCGCAGGAACGCGGCCTGTCCGTCGGCGGTGGGCGCGATCTCGATCCCCGGCGCCAGGTGGAAGCGCGCGACGAAGCCCGTCTCGCCCTTGCGCCCGCGCCGGCCGGTCGGGATCAGCATGTCCTCGCCCTGCACGTCGCGGCCATCGGCGGACAGGGTCAGGACGCGGCGATGCTGGAACCCCAGCCGCCTGGCATAGCCGTCATGCGCGACCTCGATCCGGCTGATCGCGTCGCTTTCCTGACGGTGCATGTCGACCACGCCGACGCCCTTGCCCAGCGACCCGTCGGCATGGATCGCGGTGGAATTGGCATCGGCCAGCACCAGCGTCGAATGCGCGGCGGTGGTGCGCAGCGCGCGGCGCAGTTCGCTCGACAGCGTCAGCAGCGCGGCCCCAGCGCCGCCGCAATTCACCACGATCCGCTGTCCGGCATCCGACAGCTCGAACGCCAGCGTCGACGCGCATCCCTCGCGCGAGGCCGGCGCGATCGGCGGCGGGGCGGAATCGACGATCAGCACGGTGCGTCCCGCCGCCAGCCGCTGATATCCCCAGTCGCCGGCATGGCGTAAGGGGCGCGTGCGCACGGCCGTAGCCGCGACGACATCGGCGATGCGCTCGCCCGACACCGGTCCCGACCCCTGCCAGCAGGCCAGTCCCCCCTCGCCATGGCATACGCCCAGCAGCGCGGCGACCATCCGCGTCAGCGCCAGTCCCTGCGCCTCGGGCACGTCCAGCCGCCGCGCGGCATAGATTTCGCGCAAGGCCGTCAGCGTCATCACCGCGTCGAGCTGTTCGGCGGGCGAGCGGCCGACGATGCCGCCATCCTCGAACATGCCCATCGCCAGCGCCCGCGCGAGGCCATGTTCGCCGAACCCGCGCCGCGGATCGCCGCCGGGCACCACCAGTCCGGCGGCGACCACCCCGGCCCAGGCGGTGATCGCGCGGATGCCCGCCGGTGCCTTGCCCGCCTCGCCGTCCAGATGCCGGGCGGCGCGCGCGATCGTGTTCAGCACGCGCGATCGATAGACGAGGTCGGTCGACGACAGGATCAGCGGCGCATGCGCGATCCAGAACAGCATCCGCCGTCCGGTCAGGTGCGCCGCCCACGCCGGCTCCGATACCCGCTCGCCATGCGCCGCCAGCCATTGCAGCATCAGCGTCTCGGCGATCGGCACCGCCGTCACCCGCGGCGCGACGCTCGACAGGTCGCGCAGCCACGCGAAGCTGTGCAGATGCTCGGCAAAGGCGGCGGAGAATTTCGGCCGGTCCAGCCCCAGCCGCTCTACGGCCACGGTTTCGCCCCGGAACATCAATTCGCCGCGCAGCAGCGCCTGCCCGCGCGCCACGTCGCCGAAGAACGGATCGTCGGCGACCGCGATCAGCTTGAGCGGATGCCGCCCTTTCAGCCGGAGGCCGTGCAGCGGCGTGCGCCACGCAAGGCGTTGCAGCTTCTCGGCGATGCGTTCGGACAGCGACAGCCCGGTGCCGCCGCCCTGTCGCACCAGCCGCTTGCCGACGTCGATCCCGTCGCGCGGTTCGTCGATCGGCTGGGGCGGGATCATGCGCCGCGCAGTGCGGCGATGTTCGCGGCATAGGCGGTCGGGCCGCCGGTAAAGGTCGCGGTCCCGGCGACGAGGCAGTCGGCCCCGGCCGCGATCGCCTTCGGCGCGGTCGTGCGGTCGATGCCGCCATCGACCTGCAGATCGATCTGCCGTCCCGTCGCGTCGATGCGGGCACGCAGCGCCTCGATCTTGCGCAGCTGGCTGTCGATGAACTTCTGCCCGCCGAACCCGGGATTGACGCTCATCACCAGCAACAGGTCGGTCAGGTCGATGACCTGATCGACCACCTCGACCGGCGTGCCGGGGTTCAGCACCACGCCGGCGCGCTTGCCCAGCGCCTTGATCCGCTGGAGCGTGCGATGGAGGTGCGGGCCCGATTCCGGATGGACCGACAGGATATCGGCCCCGGCTTCGGCGAACGCCTCGACCAGCGGGTCGACCGGCGACACCATCAGGTGGACGTCGAACGGCTTCGCGCTGTGCGGGCGCAGCGCCTTCACCACCGCCGGGCCGATCGTCAGGTTGGGGACGAAATGCCCGTCCATGACGTCGATATGGATCCAGTCCGCCCCGGCGTCGTCGATGGCGCGCACTTCCTCGCCCAGCTTGGCGAAATCGGCGGAAAGGATGGAGGGCGCGATACGGACGGCTTGCATGGCGTTCGTCCTAGCACGGTCTGGCGACTCGGCAAGCGAAGGGTAAAGGCACAGGCAAGAATTGGTGCGCGAGGGGGCGCGGAGACGCGGGGGACTTCGCGTCTCCGCGCCTTCGCGTGAACCCGATCTTCTTCAGCTCCGCCGCAACCGGACGATGAAGAACCCGTCCAGCCCGCCCTTGTCCGCCAGCATCCCCGGCAGCGTCCGCACATAGCCGCGATCATGCACCGGCACCCCCGCGGGCAGTTCCTCCGCCGTCGCCGCCTCCACCGCATAGTCCGGTCGCGCGCCTAGGAACCGCTCCAACTGCGCCTCGCCCTCCGCCGGCTCCAGCGAACAGGTGGCATAGACCAGCCGCCCGCCGGGCTTCACCCAGTCGGCCGCACGCGCCAGCAGCCGCGCCTGCAACGCCGCCGTCTCGGCGATCACGCTCGGCCGCACGCGGTGCAGCACGTCGGGATGGCGGCGGAAGATGCCGGTCGCGCTGCACGGCGCGTCGAGCAGCACCGCATCGGCCGGCGCCTGCGGCTTCCACACCAGCGCATCGCCGGTGACGACGTTCGCCGACAGCCCGGTGCGCTCCATATTCTCGCGCAGCCGCAGCAACCGGCTGTCCGAATTGTCGAGCGCGGTCACGTCCCACCCGGCGGCGGCCAGTTGCAGCGTCTTGCCCCCCGGCGCCGCGCACAGGTCGATCGCGCTGCCCGGCCCCCGGCCCAGCAGCCGCGCGGGAATCGACGCTGCCAGATCCTGGACCCACCAGTTGCCGTCGGCATAGCCCGGCAGGTCGGCGATCGCGCCGTTTTCGTGCAGCCGCCGATGGCGCGGCGCCAGCGTCTCGCCGTCCGGCCCGTCCTCGCCCTTCATCGACAGGTCGACCGGCGGCTGTTGCGCGATCGCCTGCGCCGCCGCGATCACCATGTCCTCGCCCCATGCCGCGACCCAGCGCGCATCGGTATCGGCGGGCAGCGTCGCCGCATCGGGCAGTCGCGCGTTGCTGCGCGACAATGTCCCGAACACGCCGTGCACCAGCTTGCGCGGCCCCCCGTCGACCAGCGGCAGCGCGGTGGCGATCGCGGCGTGCGGCGGGGTGTTGAGCACCAGCGCCTGCGCCAGCGCGATGCGCAGCACGAACCGCGCCTTGGCATCGTCGGGCAGCGGGCGCTGCGTCGCGCCGTCGATCATCGCGTCCAGATCGGGCAACCGCCGCAGCACCGCGGCGGCGATGGCATGGGCCAACCCGCGATCCTCGCGCCGGTCGAGCTCGGCGGTCGCGCTCGCCAGCGCCGCCTCCAGCGGCAGCCCGCGCCGCAGCACGGCGTCGAGCAGTTTCAGCGCGGCCCGCCGCGCGGGCACGCCGGGCGCTTCGGGGGCAAGGCGGGGACGCGCCATCATCGGGCTCCGATACACAAAGGGGGGTGGTTCACTTGAATCCTGTCGCTGGTCCGCCAAGTGCAATGACGTGAACCGGAAAGGAACCCCTATGGGCAAGCGTCCCCCGCATGTGAAGCCACCAGCGCATCTCTCCAAGTCGCCGCCGGTGCCTGCCCCCGAGCCCTTGCCCGTGAAATCCGACGCCGACGACCCGCTGGGCCTCAGCCCGACGCGCTACGGCGACTGGACGCACAAGGGGATCGCGGTCGATTTCTGAGCGGGGCGGGTCCGTCCGCCCGTCCCCGTTTTTCCGTGTCGGGCATGACGTTTCAGGGAAATGCGATCAGCCCCAGGAAAGTGAGGCCCACAGGAGCCCGTTACCGTTATCGGTTGGTCAATTGCCCGCTGTGGGTTCGATGTCGGGAACAACAAGACGCCCTGTAGTTTGCCTTTGGTGATGATTGTCGAGCCCGATATGTGGCGAGCTTTGGAATACCAACCTGCCATAGGAACGGCACTTTCAGAGCGACGAAGAAGGCATAAAGTGTATGGTTCAGGTCAAGATCGCCGTCGCCCTTGTGCTAGCTGGGCTGGCTGGGCCGACGTTCGCGCAGGACTTGCCGGTGTTCGACTGGAATGGCTCGCTCGACCATGCCCGAACCACCGGCCGTATGGTCAGACCGGCTCAGCAACGGGACCATCGCGATCCCAGAGCAAAACCTAACAATACACGTGATTCCGCATCTCCTGCGCGCACCCGACAGACATGCCTAAACGCAAGGAACATGGCCGCTAGTGGTGATACGAACCCCAAGTTGCTCCACCTGCTCAAACTGTGTCGTCGCGCGGGGCATTGAGAACAGGCTTCCCGGAATTTGATCCTAATCGGGAAAGATGCACTTCCGTCCGCTCCATCCTCCGCATGTCGCCCTCCCCAACCTACAACCCTGTCAGTAATTCCATTGCGCCCATGGAACGAACTGTCGTTTCCCGACTTGTCGCCCTATGGCTCGGCTTTCGCGTACATGGCGGTTCATCCTTGGCGGCATCGTCGGCCTCCTGCTCCTCATCCTGTTGATCCTCGCGGCCTTTCCCTGGGGTGTCTTGCGCGATCGGGTGAGCGTCAAGCTGGCCGAGCGTTTCAAGGCCGACGTGTCGATCGGCACGATCGAACGGGTCGAGCCGCTGTCCTTCTCGCCGACGCTGATCGTCCGCGACCTGACGATCGCGCAGCCGGCATGGGCGGGGAAGGGCGACCTCGTCCATCTCGACCGCATCGACTTCCGGTTTCGGGTGCTGCCGCTGCTGCGGGGCAAGTTCGATCTGACCGCGCTCGCCATCGATGGCGGGCGGGTGGCGATGGTGCGCAGCCGGGACGGCCGCAAGAACTGGGCACCCGACCGCCGCGGGGACAAGGGCTCGGCATCGGCGATCACCAGCCTGACGATCCGGAACCTCGTGATCGACTATCGCGACGCGGTGCAGAACCGCCGCTTCGCCGTCACCGTCGCGTCCGACGAACGCGGGTTTCGCGCAGGCGGCAACGGCGCGATCGACGATCGCCCGGTGACGGTGGCGCTCGCCGGCCCGGCGATCCGGAACGACGACGCATGGCCGTTCACCGCGCGTGTCGCCGGCCCGACGATCACCGTCGATGCGAAGGGGCTGATGGCCTCGCCGCTCGATACCAGGCGGATGACCGTCGACCTGACGGCGCGCGCCAACGACCTGAAAACGCTCGATGCACTGATCGAGGCGGGGCTGTTCGGGACCCAGCCGGTCAACCTCACCGCGCGGGTGCGCCACGACGATCCGGCCTGGGTGGTCGAGAAGCTGTCGGGCACGATCGGCCGCTCGCGGCTGGTGGCGGCCAACGCGACCGTGACCCGGGACGACGGCCGCACCGGCATCGACGGGCGGCTGCATTTCGCGTCGCTGTCGTTCGACGACCTCGCCACCGACGAAGGCCGCGCCCGCGCCGCCGCACTCGAACGGCGCATCGGCCCGCGCGTCGTGCCCGGCACGCGCATCAACCTCGCCAAGATGGCCGATCTCGACGGCAAGCTCGCGATTCGCGTCGACCGGCTGCTCGACATGCCCGGCCTGCGCAGTCTCGATACCGTGCTGGCGATCGACCATAGCCGGCTGACCGTCGCGCCGATCACGGTGCGGCTGGCGCAGGGGCGGATCACCGGGCAGGTGGTCGTCGACCAGCGCGATCGAACGACGCCGCTCGCGCGCTTCGACCTGAAGCTCGTAGACTCGCGCATTTCGACCTTTGCCGGCGGCGCGCCGGTCGATGCGCCGCTGCGCGCGCGGGTGAAGCTGACCGGCAGCGGCGACACGATCCGCGACGCGGTCGGCCGGTCCAGCGGCACCATCGGCTTCGCGGCGGCGGGCGGGACGCTGCCGGCGAAGATGGCGTCGTTCCTCGGCGCCGACGTCGCGCGCGGGCTGTTGACCGACGACGATGCGCAGGCGCGGCTGCGCTGCCTCGGGCTGCGGCTGAACGTCGCGGGCGGGCTGGGGCGGATCGACCCGCTGCTGATCGACACGTCGCGCGCGCAGACTCGGGGGCAGGGGGTCGTGCGCCTGTCCGACGAGACGCTGTCGATCGCGCTGACCGGCACGCCGAAGCAGCGCACGCTGCTCCATCTCGACCGGCCGGTACGGATCACCGGCCGGCTGCAGGCACCGGAAATACAAATCCCGCCGGGGATCAAGAGCGCGGGCGGCATCCTGCGCATGATCGGCCGCGCGATCGGCGGCGACGATCGCCCGCTCGCGGGCAATGCCGATTGCGGCGCGCTGGTGGGGCGGGTGCTGGGATAACGCTTTCCTACACCTCGCGGCGGCGCCATGATCGTCGACGCGCGACCTGCGCCCGCTCTTTGACAGTCGCTGCGAACGCCGCCGGTGTGACGTGTCGCCGATTGGCGCACGAGTGTGACTTTCGTGACCTTTGGCGGTCAGGGGCGGGCGGGCGCGCCATGTTCGGCGACCATCCGCTCGCCGTCGATCACGATCGGTCCGGCCAGTCCGGGCAGCCCGTCGGGGCGGATCGCCATGCCGCGCGCCACCACCTGCGGGTCGGCGAATACCTCGTCCAGCGCGTTGATCGGGCCGGCGGGGATGCCCGCCGCCTCCAGCGCCTCGTACAGATCGGCCTTGCGCCAGCCGGCGACGGCCGCCTGCACCGCGGGGATCATCTGGCGGCGATGGACCACCCGCGCCGGATTGGTCGCGAAGCGCGCGTCCGTGTGCAGGTCGAGGCCGAGGAATCCGCACAGCCGTGCGAACTGTCCGTCATTGCCGACCGCGATGACGAGCGCCCCGTCGGCGGTCTCGAACGTCTGATACGGGGTCAGGTTGGGGTGGCCGTTGCCCATCCGCGTCGGCACGGTCCCGCTCGCCAGCCAGTTCAGCGCCTGGTTGCCGAGTACCGCGACCTGCGTGTCGAGCAGCGCCATGTCGATCTGCGCGCCCTCGCCGGTCAGGTCGCGTCGGCGCAGCGCGGCGAGTATCGCGACCGCCGAATAGACCCCGGTGAACAGGTCGGCATAGGCGACCCCGGCCTTTTGCGGCGCGCCGTCGGGCTCGCCGGTCAGCGACATGGCCCCGCCCATCGCCTGGATGATGAAGTCGTAGCCGGCGCGATGCGCATAGGGACCGGTCTGGCCGAAGCCGGTGATCGAACAGGTGATGAGCCCCGGCCGCACCGCCGACAGCGCGCCGTGGTCGAGGCCGTATTTCGCGAGGCCGCCGACCTTGTAGTTCTCGATCACCACATCGGCCTGTGTCACCAGCGCGCGGACCTCTGCCTGCCCCTCGGCACACGCGATATCGATCGCCACCGATCGCTTGCCGCGGTTGGTGGCGTGGAAATAGGCCGCGTCGCGGTTCGAACCGTCCGGGGCGGTGACGAAGGGCGGTCCCCAGTGGCGCGTGTCGTCGCCCGTGCCCGGCCGCTCGACCTTTACCACCTCCGCGCCCAGATCGGCGAGCAACTGTCCGCACCATGGCCCGGCGAGGATGCGCGCCAGTTCGACCACGCGGACGCCGGCCAGCGGCTTCACCGCCGGCGCAGTTCGTAGAGGATGCGCGGCACGATCTGCCCGCCGCGCTCGACCATCGCCTCGGGCAGTTCGGTCGCGCCCAGCGCCTCGATCGCCGCCCGCGACCGGTGGTTGTCGATCCCCGCGCTGAACCGCACCGCCGCGACCTCAGCCAACGCATGGTCGATCATCAGCCGCTTCAATTCGCGATTATAGCCCCGCCGCCAATGGCTGCGCGCAAGGAAGGTCCAGCCGATCTCCACCGCATCGGACCCGGCGGGGACATAGCGTGTCGCCCCGATCACCGTGCCGTCGCCCGCGTCGCGGATCGTCAGCATGCCGCCGGTCGCCATCCCGTCGTCGAAGAACGCGCGGAACACCTCCGGCCGCCACCGGTCGTGCGCGGGATGCTGGTCCCAGATCGCCGGGTCCGATGCGACCGCATACAGCGCGGCGTAATCGTCGGGCACGCTCGGCGATACCCGGACCAGATCGCCGACCAGCTCCGGCTGGCGGTGCATCAGAACGCGGCGATCCCGGTGATCGCCCGCCCCTGGATCAGCCCATGGACGTCGTGCGTCCCCTCGTACGTGTTGACCGTCTCGAGGTTGATGGCATGGCGCATCACGTGGAACTCGGCGGCGATGCCGTTGCCGCCATGCATGTCGCGCGCGACGCGGGCGATGGCCAGCGCCTTGCCGCAATTGTTGCGCTTGATGATGCTGATCGCTTCCGGCGCCAGCAGCCCGTCGTCGAACATCCGCCCGGCCCGCAGCGCCGCCTGCAGCCCCAGCGCGATCTCGGTCTGCATATCGGCCAGTTTCAGCTGTACCAGCTGCTTCGACGCCAGCGGCACGCCGAACTGCTTGCGGTCGAGCGTATATTGCCGCGCGGCGTGCATGCAGAACTCCGCCGCGCCCATCGTGCCCCATGCGATGCCGTAGCGCGCCCGGTTGAGGCAGCCGAACGGCCCCTTGAGCCCCTCGACATGCGGCAGCAGCGCGTCCTCGCCGACCTCCACGCCCTCCATCACGATCTCGCCGGTGATCGACGCGCGCAGCGACAGCTTGCCTTCGATCTTCGGCGCCGACAGTCCGGCCATGCCCTTTTCCAGCACGAAGCCGCGGATCTTGCCGTCATGCGCGTCGGACTTCGCCCACACCACGAACACGTCGGCGATCGGCGAATTGGTGATCCACATCTTGGCGCCGCTGATGCGGTATCCGCCATCGATCCTTTCGGCCCGCGTCCGCATGCCCGCCGGGTCCGACCCGGCATCGGGTTCGGTCAGCCCGAAACACCCGACCCATTCGCCGCTGGCCAGCCTCGGCAGATACTTCGCCTTCTGCGCGTCCGATCCATAGGCGTTGATCGGATGCATCACGAGGCTCGACTGCACGCTCATCGCGCTGCGATAGCCCGAATCGACCGCCTCCACCTCGCGCGCGACCAGGCCGTATGCGACATAGCCCATGCCCGCGCCGCCGAACCGGGGATCGATCGTCACGCCCAACAGGCCCAGCGACCCCATCTCGACCATGATCTCGCGCGCGAAATCCTCGTCGAGGAAGGCGCGGGTGACGCGCGGCAACAGCTTCCCGCGGGCATAGCCATGCGCCACGTCGCGGACCATCCGTTCCTCGTCGGTCAGCTGCGCGTCGAGGGCGAAGGGGTCTTGCCAGTCGAACCGGCCCATATCGGCCATGATGATGTCCTTACAGCGTCTGGCCGACCGGATCGGTGTCGGCCGGGGAATCCGGTTGGGCGGGGGCGGGCTGCACGATCACCGGCGGGGCGATCGGCGCCGGGCGCGGGGTGGTGAGCGCCACCGATTCGAGGTCGACCAGCGCCTTGCGGGCATCGACATAGCGCCTGGCGGCGGCGGTCCAGCCGGCGGCGCTGGCGGCACCGGGCATCCGCTCGATCTCTGCCATCGCCAGCTCGACCTGTCCGGTGTCCAGCCGGCGGCGTGCGCGATCGAGACGGTCGACCGGGCGGCTGCTGGGCGTCGTCCCCTGGCGCAGCACGATCAACTGGCCGAACTCGCGGCGTACCGATTGCCACCAGCCCTCGTTCGACGTGCCCGCCACCAGCGGCGTCGCCACCGCGTCCAGCGCGCTGCGCAGGTCGTCAAGCGTCACGGGCGCCTGCGCGCTGGCGACCAGCGTCCGCACCGCATCGGGCCGGCTGCCGCCAAACCGGTCGCGCAGCTGCTGTTCGAGGTAGTCGAGCGGCCGTCCCCGGTCGAGCGCGCGGCGCGTGGCGACGATCACCATCATGTCTTCCGCGCGGGTGGCATAGCCCGCCGCGTTGCGCGCGCTGCTGTCCAGCCCGACGATCCGTGTCTCCAGATCGGCGATCCGTGCGGCCAGCGCCGCCTCGCGCGCCGACAGGATGGGGAGCGCGGTGACCTGCGTCGGCGGGGCGGCGGCGGTGGCGAGCGGCGTCGGCAGCGCACCCGGCACGCTCGCGACCTGCTGCGCGGTCCAGCCCAGCCGTGGCGCAATGTAGCGCAGCACCATCAGCGTGGCGCCGATCCCGATCGCGAAGGCGATGAGTGCGATCGCCAGCCAGCCTCCGCTGCCCCGCCGCCGCGGGCTGTGGATCGTCGGGAAGGGCGGATCTTCGCTGGTCATGCCGCCTTATCCCCGCGCCCGTCCGCCGGGTCAATCGTGGGCGAGCCGCTCCGCCAGCGCCGCCGCCGCCGCGACGACCCCGCCATCGTCCGGCCGCCCGGCAATGGCTATCGCGCGCCACCCGTCGCCCAGCGCGGCCGCGACCGCCGGGGCGATCGCAGCCGCCGCGATGGCGCGGCGATCGGCGACCAGTTCCGCCAGCCGCAGCGCCGCGCGTCGCGAATGGACCAGCGCGACCGATCCGGCGAGCATGGCCGGGTCGACATCCGCCATCGCCTCGCTTGCATAGACCGCACGCACCGCCGACAGCACCGGATGCCGCCCGACCGCCCGGTCGCGCGCGGTCAGCAGCAGCGCGCGGCGCACCCCCGCCTGCGCCGCCGCGTCGAGCAGCGCCTGCCCGTCGGCATCGCCGGTCGCCACGACCCGCAGCCCCGCCGCCCGCGCCGCCGCCGCCGTCGCCGCGCCCACCGCATGTACCGGCAGGGCCGCATAGCTGCTCAGGGCCGCCCCGGCCTGTCGCACCGCATTGGCACTGGTCAGGATCAGCGCGTCGTGCGCCCCCGCCGTCGGCGCTCCCCATGGCAGCTGCACGATGCGGAACAGCGGCAGGCGGATCGCCCGCCGGCCGATCGCCTCGATCGCCTGCGCCGTGGCGGCATTGCCCGGTTCGGGACGCAGCACCGCCAGCGGCAGGCTCACCGTGCGAACAGCCGCGCCACGCTGTCGGGGGCGCGCGCCAGCATCGTCTCGGCCAGCGCGCGCGGCAGGTCGATGTCGTCGATCGCTCCGCTGCTGCCGTCCGATATCTGCGCGCTGCCGTCCTGTGCCAGCAACTGTGCGCGCAGCGTCAGCACGTCGCCCTCGATCGTTGCCAGCGCGCCCACCGGCGAATGGCAATCGGCCCCCAGCGCCGCCAGGAACCCGCGTTCGGCGCGCACCGCCTGATGCGTGGGCAAATGGTCGACCGCGCGGACGAACGCGAGCGCGGCATCGTCCTCGGCGCGCACCTCGATCCCGACCGCACCCTGTGACGGAGCGGGCAGCATCGTGTCGGTATCGATCGCGGTGCCGACATCGTGCCGCCCCAGCCGGGCCAGTCCGGCGGCGGCGAGCAGCGTCGCATCGACCTCCCCCGCCGCCAACTTCGCCAGCCGCGTGTCGACATTGCCGCGAAACAGCACGATCCGGGCATCGGGGCGGTGGCTCAATATCTGTGCCGCCCGCCTCGGACTGCTGGTGCCGACGACGCCGTTCGCCCGCAGGTCGGCCAGCGCCGCGATCCCGACCAGCCGGTCGCGCACGTCGGCGCGCGGCAACATCGCTGCGATCCGGATTTCGGTCGGGCGGATCGTCTCGACATCCTTCATCGAATGGACCGCCGCGTCGATATCCCCGCAGCACAGCGCGCGGTCGAGTTCCTTGGTCCACAGCGCCTTGCCGCCGATCTCGGCCAGCGCGCGGTCCTGTACCCGGTCGCCGGTGGTGCGGATCGTCACGATCTCGATCCCGGCCGGGTCGATCCGGTGCGCCAGCGCCAGCGCATCGCGCGTGGCATGCGCCTGCACCAGCGCCAGCGGCGATCCGCGCGTGCCTAGTTTGAACGTCATCGCTGCTCGCTACGCATCGGGCGCGATCGGGGCAAGGTGAACCAACCTTTCTTACCCGCCCCAATCCGCGCTAAAGCCGACGCAATGGCCAACCCCCTCATCCTCGGTATCGAATCCAGTTGCGACGAAACCGCCGTCGCGCTCGTCCGCGGCGACCGCACGATCCTGTCGCACCGCCTCGCCGGACAGGAAGCCGCGCACGCCCCTTATGGCGGGGTCGTCCCCGAAATCGCTGCGCGCGCCCATGTCGAGATCCTGCCCTCGCTGGTCGAGGGCGCGCTGGCCGATGCCGGTGTCGCCCTCAGCCAGGTCGATGCGATCGCCGCCACCGCCGGGCCGGGGCTGATCGGTGGCGTCATGGTCGGACTGGTCACCGCCAAGGCGCTGGCGCTGGCGGCCGGCAAGCCGCTGGTCGCGGTCAATCATCTGGAGGGGCATGCCCTTTCGCCACGGCTGACCGACCCCGACCTCGCCTATCCCTATCTGCTGCTGCTGGTATCGGGCGGCCATTGCCAGTTGCTGCGCGTCGACGGCGTCGGGCAATATCGTCGGCTGGGCACCACGATCGACGATGCGGCGGGCGAGGCGTTCGACAAGACCGCGAAGGTGCTCGGCCTCGGCTATCCCGGTGGCCCGCGGGTCGAGGCGGCGGCACTGGACGGCGATGCGACCGCCGTTCCGCTGCCACGGCCATTGCTCGGCACGCCCGACCCGCATTTCTCGTTCGCCGGGCTGAAAAGCGCGGTGCTGCGTGCGCACGATGCCGGCATCCACTCGACCGCGGACATCGCCGCATCGTTCCAGCAGGCGGTGGTCGACTGCCTGCTGGATCGCACCCGCCTCGCGCTGGCGCTGGCCGGGCCGGTCAGCGCGCTCGTGGTCGCGGGCGGGGTCGCCGCCAATCGCGCGGTGCGCGGTGCGCTGGAAGGGTTGGCGGCTGCCAATGGCCTGCGCTTCGTCGCGCCGCCGCTCTGGCTGTGTACCGACAATGCGGCGATGATCGCATGGGCCGGGGCGGAGCGGTTCATGGCCGGGCACAGCGATCCACTGGACGTGGCAGCGCGCCCGCGCTGGCCGCTCGATCCGTCGGCGCAGAAGGTGCGCGGGGCAGGAGTGAAGGCATGAAGATCGGGGTCATCGGCGGCGGGGCATGGGGCACCGCGCTGGCACAGGTCGCAGCGCGCGGTGGCGACGTCACCCTGTGGGTGCGCGAGGACGAAGTGGCGCAGGCGATCAACGCCACCCACACCAACCCGATCTTCTTGCCCGGCGTCACCCTGTCCAGCGCGATCCATGCGACGACCGACGTCGCCGCGCTGGACGATGTCGGGGCGCTGCTGGTCGTCGCGCCGGCACAGCATGTCCGCAGCGTCCTGTCGGCGATCGACGTCGGCACCCGCGCGCTGGTGTTGTGCGCGAAGGGGATCGAGGCGGGGACGCGGATGCTGGTGGGCGAGGTCGCCCGTGCGGTCCATCCCCAGGCGCCGGTCGCGGTCCTGTCCGGTCCGACCTTCGCGCACGAGGTCGCGGCGGGCAAGCCGACGGCGGTTACCCTTGCCTGCGCCGATGCGGCCTTGCGCGACCGGCTGGCCGAGCGGCTCGCCGCGCCGGCCTTCCGCCCTTACGCCAGCGACGACGTCATCGGCGCGGAGATCGGCGGCGCGGTGAAGAACGTCCTCGCCATCGCCTGCGGCGTGGTCGAGGGCGCGGGGCTCGGGCAGAATGCGCGCGCCTCGGTGATCGCGCGCGGTTTTGCCGAAATGACCCGCTTCGGCCTGGCACGTGGCGCCCGCGTGGAAACGCTGGCCGGGCTGTCGGGGTTGGGCGATCTGGTGCTGACCTGCTCCTCGACCGCGTCGCGCAACTATTCGCTGGGCGTGGGACTGGGGCAGGGGCGCGCCGCCGCCGGACTGCTGTCCGATCGCCGCACGGTCGCGGAAGGGGCGTTCACCGCACCGGTGCTGTGCGAGGCGGCGGCGCAGGCCGGGGTCGACATGCCGGTCACCGCCGCGGTCGGCGCGCTGCTGGCCGGAACGCCGGTCGGCGAGGTGATCGATACGCTGCTCAGCCGTCCGCTGCGCCCCGAAGGGCTATAGCCGCGCGATCAGTGCCTGTGCACCGGCAGGCGCCCGCACCTTCGCCCCGTTGATGAAGAAGACGAAGGTTTCACGGGGAGTCCTTGCCGGCGGAGAGGCGTCGACATAGGGAAGCCCCTCCGGCGCCCCGCCGCTTGCCCACGTCCGCGCGGCGGTCGCCCAGCGATCGAGCGCGGCGTCGTCATAACCGGTCGCGATGTCCTCCTGCGCATTTTCCAGGCGCGCATAGGCGAAGTCGCCGGTCACGTCGGCGATCGCGGGATAATCGGCCGAATCGGCATGGACGATCGCCACCCCCGCCTTGCGCGCCATCGCCACGAATTCGGGCACGGCGAAGCTGTCGTGGCGCACCTGCACGGCGTGGCGCAGCGTCACGCCGGCATGGACACCCGGCAGCAGCGCGAGGAACGCGGCGAAGTCGTCGACGTCGAACTTCTTCGTCGCCATGAACTGCCACAGGATCGGGCCGAGCTTGTCGCCCAGCTCGGTGATGCCCGAACCGACGAACTTCGCGATCGATTCCTCCGCCTCGGCCAGCACCTTGCGGTTGGTGCAATATCGCGACGCCTTGACCGCGAAGACGAAGCCGTCGGGCGCGGTCGCCGCCCAGTTGGCGAAGCTCGCCGGCTTCTGCGTGCCGTGATAGGTCGCGTTGATCTCGATCGCGGTCACGGCGCGCGAGGCGAATTCCAGCTCGCGCTTCTGCGCCAGCTTCTTGGGATAGAAGGTGCCGCGCCACGGCGGAAAGCTCCAGCCGCCGATGCCGATGCGAATGGGAGCCTGTGTCATCGGCGGATCGTGGCGCGCGCTGGCGCGGCTGACAAGCGATTCAGCGCGCCGCCATCCGGTACCCGCCGCCGGTCACGTCGGTCGACGCCACCAGCACCTGCGGATCGACCGCCAGCTTCGGCACCTGTCCCGCCTGCCACGCCGCCAGCTCGACGCGATACCGGTCGTATGCGCGGTAGAAATCGACGAACGGCTGGTCGAGCGAGGCGATGCCCGGTGCGGCGAACGCATCGATCCCGTCCGCAGGCATGTCGGCGACCTGCGCCAGCATCGGCAGCGCGGTGGCGCAGAACCGGTCGCGCACCGGCGGCTGGGCGAAATAGTTGTAGACCCGCGTCATCGCGTCGTCGAACCGGTCCTGCCAGTCGCCACCGCCGCGGCGGTATTCGGCCTCCAGCGCCTTGTGCGCGGCGGCGAAGCGCCTGGCATGGATCTTCAGCAACCGGTTATACTGCGCGACCCCGGTCGGGTCGGCGACGTCGCACTGGAGCGCGGCGACGTTCAGCGCCGATCGCAAATGCCACACCGCGGCATCCGCCGAGAGCGCATGGTTCGGCGTCGCATAGTTGCCGTCGGACAGAATGGCGGGAATGGTGAGGTTGACGGCTGCGCCCAGCGGCGGTCTGGGCTTCGGCGCAGGTGCCGCAGCGACCGGTACCGGGGGCGGCGTGACCACCGCGACCTCTGGCGTCTTGCGCGCGCAGCCATGGAGCAGCGCGGCACCACAGGCAGCGAGCAGGAGCAGGCGTGTACGCATCGAACCGATTCCCGTCTTGTCCCCCGACAGTCGGAAATATCGGCGTCAAAGCCTTCACAATGGTTAACGCGGCGTCAGCGTTTGAGCAGGAACACCGCATGCTCGGCCCGGAAATTCGCCGCCGCCGCGGTCGTCCGCTTGCCCCCCGACAGGAACCAAGCATCGACCACGGTAATGCCCTGTTTCGCGACATAAGCGCGAAAATCGTCGATCGTCAGGTGGTGGATGTTCGGCGTCTCATACCATTCGAGCGGCAACAGCGTCGTCACCGGCATCCGCCCGCCCCACAACAGCGACGCGCGCACCCGCCAGTGCGCGAAATTGGGAAAGGACACGAACGCCTGCGCGCCGATGCGCAGCAGATGGTCGAGCACGACATGCGGCCGCATCGCGGTCTGCAGCGTCTGGCTGAGGATCGCATAGTCGAAGCTGGCGTCGGGATAGTCGGCGAGGTCGCGGTCGGCATCCCCCTGCATGACCGACAGACCGCGGGCCATCGCATCGGCGACATTGCCGGGATCGATCTCCAGCCCGCGTGCGTCGACGCGGCGTTCGTCGCGCAGCGCCACCATCAACTGACCGTCGCCGCAGCCGACGTCGAGCACCCGGCTGCCGCGTGCGACATGTGCGGCGATGATGGCGAGGTCGGGACGCAGGCTCATGCCCGTCCCTCCAGGAAGCCGCGCATGATCCGGTCGAGTTCCGGCGAATCGAGCAGGAACGCATCGTGCCCGAACGGCGACGACAGTTCGACGAAGCTGGCCGGCGCCCCGGCGGCGTTCAGCGCATGGACGATATTGCGCGACTCGGCGGTCGGATACAGCCAGTCGGTGTCGAAACTGACCACGCAGAACCGCGCCTTCGTCGCGCGGAATGCATTGGCCAGCACTCCGCCATGCTCCTCGGCCAGATCGAAATAATCGAGCGCGCGAGTGATGTAGAGGTACGAGTTCGCGTCGAACCGGTCGGTGAACGCCAGGCCCTGATGCCGCAGATAGCTTTCGATCTGGAAATCGGCGTCGAAGCCGAACGTCTTGGCACCCGCCTGTCCATTGGCCCGCACCTGCAGCTTGCGGCCGAACTTGGCAGTCAGCCCCGCTTCGGACAGATAGGTGATGTGCGCCGCCATCCGCGCCACCGACAACCCGGCGGCGGGCGGCGATCCGTCGGCGTAATAGTCGCCGCCGCGCCAGTTGGGATCGGCCATGATCGCCTGGCGGCCGACCTCGTGGAACGCGATGTTCTGCGCCGAATGGCGCGCGGTAGATGCGATCACCACCACCGCTTCAACCCGCTCGGGCAGCGTCGCCGCCCATGACAGCGCCTGCATCCCGCCCATCGACCCGCCGACCACCGCGCGAAGGCGGTCGATGCCGAGATGGTCGAGCAGCATCCCCTGCGCACGCACCATGTCGCGGATGGTCAGCACCGGAAAACGCATCGCATACGGACTGCCGGTCGCCGGATCGACGCTCGCCGGGCCCGACGAACCCATGCAACTGCCCAGCACGTTCGAACAGATGACGAAATGCCGGTTCAGATCGATCGGCTTGCCCGGCCCGATCATCCGCGACCACCATCCCGGCTTGCCGGTGCGCGGGTGGGTAGAGGCGACATGCTGGTCGCCGGTCAGCGCGTGGCAGATCAGGACCGCATTGTCGCGCGCCGGCGACAGCGTGCCATAGGTTTCGTAGGCGATGTCGATCGCGGGCAAGGTCGCGCCGCCATCCAGCGCGAGCGGAGTGGCGAGCGTCGCGCGGCGATCGGGACCGAAACGGGAATCCATCGGCGTGCGGTAAATGCGTGGCGCGGCGGGTTCAAGGGTCGGGGACCCATCGTCATTCCCGCGCAGGCGGGAATCCATGTCTGCTGACGTTCCTGCCGGAGGCGCAGCCGCTGCGGCTATGCAACACCGCCTGCGCGGGGATGCCGATAAAGGGGCGGTTCCCATAGATACACTCCAGCCCCGAACCTTGCGTTACGCGGCGGCATTTGCCAGTGCCCGTGCCCATGACCGCACCTGTTCCCAAGCCCTGGATCCTCGACATCGCCCCCTATGTCCCCGGCCGGTCGAAGACCGACGACGGGCGGCAGGTGGCGAAACTGTCGTCGAACGAGAATCCGCTCGGCACCTCGCCCCACGCCCGTGCCGCCTTCGCCGCAGCCGACCGCAGCCTTGAACGCTATCCCGATGCCGCCGCCGCCGACCTGCGCGTGGCGATCGGGCAGGCACATGGGCTGGACCCGGCGCGGATCATCTATGGCACCGGATCGGACGAGGTGCTGCACCTTGCCGCCGGCGCCTATGCCGGGCCGGGCGACGAGGTGATCTTCGTCCGCTATGGCTTTGCGGTGTACGAGATCGCGACGCGGCGGGTCGGCGCGACCCCGGTGATCGCGCCGGACAAGGACCATGCGACCGACGTCGACGCGATCCTCGCCTGCGTGACCGACCGCACCCGCGTCGTATTCGTCGCCAACCCGAACAATCCGACCGGTACCTTCGCACCGCGTGCCGAGATCGCCCGGCTGCATGCCGCGTTGCCGTCGGACGTGTTGCTGGTGCTGGATCAGGCCTATGCCGAGTATCTCGAACCGGCCGAGGACGATCACGGGCTCGAACTGGCGAAGTCGCGGCCCAACGTGCTGGTGACGCGGACCTTTTCGAAGATCCACGGCCTTGCCGCCGAGCGGATCGGCTGGGGCTATGGTTCGGCGGAAGCGATCGATGCGATGCACCGCATCCGCGCGCCGTTCAACGTGACCACCGCCGGGCAGCAGGCGGCGATCGCCGCGATCCGCGACAAGGGTTTCGTCGAGGCGAGCCGTGCGCACAACCGCCAGTGGCGGACGTGGTTCGAAGGCGAGATCGCTGCGCTGGGCAATGCCGGCCTGCGCGCCGTGCCGTCGAAGGCGAATTTCGTGCTGGTGCTGTTCGAAGGGCCGGTCGCCGCCGGCGACGCCTATCAGGCGTTGATGGACAAGGGCTTCATCGTCCGCTGGCTGCCCGGGCAGAACCTCGCCAACGGTCTGCGCATCTCGATCGGGACCGAGGCGGAGGTGCGCGGCGTGGCAGCGGCGCTGCGCGAGATCGTGGGCGGCTGATGCTGCCGTTCGCACGGGTCGCCATCATCGGGCTGGGGCTGATCGGATCGTCGATCGCGCGCGCGGTGCGTGCCGACATGCCGACGGTGCGCCTGACCGGCCATGACGCGTCGGCCGGGGTGCGCGAGCAGGTGCGCGCGCTCGGGCTGGTCGACGACTGCGCCGATCATGCCGGCGCGGCGGTGATCGATGCCGATCTCGTCATATTGTGCGTGCCGGTCGGGTCGATCGGTGCGGTCGCCGCCGAAATCGCCGCCGACCTGCCCGTGGGGGTGGTCGTCAGCGATGTCGGGTCGAGCAAGGCGGGCATCGCCGCTGCGCTGGCCGACGTGCTGCCGGGCGTGGCGGTGGTGCCCGCGCATCCCGTGGCGGGGACCGAGCGCAGCGGGCCGGACGCGGGCTTCGCCACGCTGTTCAAGGGCCGTTGGTGCATCCTGACCCCTGCCGCCGATGCCGATCCGATGGCGGTCGAACGCGTCGCCGAGTTCTGGCGGCGGCTAGGCGCCGATATCGATACGATGGACGCGCAGCACCACGACCTCGTGCTGGCGGTGACCAGCCATCTGCCGCACCTGATCGCCTATACCATCGTCGGTACCGCGTCCGATCTGGAGACGGTGACGCAGAGCGAGGTCATCAAATATTCGGCGGGCGGGTTCCGCGACTTCACCCGCATCGCCGCGTCCGATCCGACGATGTGGCGCGACGTGTTCCTCGCGAACAAGGATGCGGTGCTGGCGATGCTCCAGCGCTTTTCAGAGGACCTGTCGGCGCTGCAACGCGCGATCCGCTGGGACAAGGGCGAAGAGCTGTTCGACCTGTTCACCCGGACGCGCGCGATCCGGCGGTCGATCGTCGAACAGGGACAGGACGACGCGCGCGAGGATTTCGGGCGGGATCACGGGTAGAGCTTTCTTCCCCTACCTGCCAAGAGCGTCACCCCAGCGCAGGCTGGGGTCTCCTCGTGACGGGCGATCCGCCAACCAAAGGGAAGACCCCAGCCTGCGCTGGGGTGACGGTTTCGGATTCAGCGCCCGCCGTTACTTCGCCGCTACCACTGGTAGCCATACCGCACTCGGGCTGCTGCCGCCGCGCTCGATCGTCACCGTCGCCTTCCTGTACGCGTCCTTGGGTGCGGTAAAGATGTTCGGGACATAGGTCTGCGGATTGCGGTCGTAGAGCGGGAACAGCGACGACTGGACCTGTACCATGATGCGGTGCCCCGGCTGGAACACATGGTTCACCGTCGGCAGGCGGAAGCGGTAACGCTGCGTCTTGTTCGCCGGGATTGCCGAGGGTTTGGCGAAGTCATTGCGATAGCGGCCCCGGAAGATGTCGAGGCTGATCGGCAGCTGGTATCCGCCCATCGCCGGCTGGCCCGGCACGACGTCGGGATAGACGTCGATCACCTTCACCACGAAGTCGCCGTCGGTGCCGGTCGTCCTGGCAAAGATATCGGCGATCGGCGCACCGGCGACCTTGACCGGCTGGGTCAGCACCGGCGTCTGATAGGTCATGACGTCGCCGCGACCGTCGACGTGGCGCTGGTCGCTGACCAGCCACGCCTTCCACCGGCCGTCGTCGAAATTGACCGGGCGCGAGAGGTGCGGGACCGGCTTGGCGGGATCGGAGACATAGCTGTCGCCGCCCGCCCTTGCCGCGGTGAAGCCGAGATCGCCGTCGGCGCCGAGATAGATGGGTTTGAGCGGCGCGGCGCAGCCCTTCTCGCACGCGAGCGGCCATTGCGACAGTTCGTCCCAGTGGTTCTCGCCGGTGTTGTAGACCAGCGCCTGCGGCGGAGTGAAGGCCGGGCGGCCGTCGCGCAGATACTGGTCGAAGAACGGGAAGAGATAGTTCTGGCGCCATTGCAGCGCGGTGTCGCCGTTGAACTTCAGGTCGCCGAGCGTCGAGCCGTCATAGTTCGCGCCGCTGTGACGCCACGGACCCATGACGAGGAAGTTGTTGCCGCCCTTGCCCTTGGCCTTCAACGCTTCCCAAGCGGTGATCGCGCCGTACATGTCCTCCTGATCCCACAGGCCCTGTTCCCACATCGTCGGGACGTTCGAGGGATTGGCGGCGAGCAGCTTGTCGAGCGCCTGCCCCTGCCAATAGTCGTCGTAGGACGGATGGGCGACGAAGCGCTGCCAGAAGGGTAGCTGGGCATAGCCCGACGCCTTGGCCCAGTCGTTCGCCGAGCCGACGTTCCGGAACTGGTCGTAATCGTCATAGGTGGTCGAGGGCGGCGCGGCTCCCGGGCCCTTGTAGCCGGTCTGGCTGCCGATCCAGCCGATATTGGCCAGACGGAACGCACCGTAATGGAACCAGTCGTCGCCCATCCAGCCGTCGATCATCGGGCTTTCCGGTGCGGCGACCTTGAGCGCGGGGTGCGGGTTCAGCAGCGCCATGACGACGGTGAAGCCTTCGTACGACGACCCCAGCATGCCGACGCGGCCGTTGCTTTCGGGCAGATTCGCCTTGTTCACCAGCCAGTCGATCGTGTCGTAGGCGTCGGTGACGTGATCGACGTTGGTAGGATTGAGCGGCCCGCGCACCGGGCGGGTGACGACGTACTCGCCCTCCGACCCGTATTTGCCGCGAATGTCCTGGAACACGCGGATATAGCCGGCGCGGGTGAACACCTCGTCCCCTTCCGGAAGCGCGGCGACGTAGCTGGTGCTGTCCGAGCGGGCGACGCGGCCCGAGGCGTTATAGGGAGTGCGGGTCAGCAGGATCGGGGCGTTGGCCGCGCCCTTCGGGATCATGATGACCGTGTGCAGTTTCACCCCGTCGCGCATCGGGACCATCACTTCGCGCTTCACATAGTCGTATTTGTCGGTGGGGGGCACGAAATTCGCCGGGATGTCGCCCTTCGGCGGCCAAATGTCGGGGCCGGGCGTCGTCTGTGCGGTGAGGGTCGAGGTGCCGAGCGCGAGGGTGCAGGCGAGGAGAAGCGGACGGATACGCATGAGGGACGGCTCCACGGATGGGACGATGTTACATCGTTCGACCGCGCGGGCGGGAAGTCAATACGAACCGTTTCGAAGGTTACGAAGTTGGCGCATACCAGCCACGAACGACCAGCGGCGCCCCCTCCGTTCGAAGGGGACGCCGCCGCCGAAGTTGGCACGGATCGCGCGTTCAGGCGCCCTGCGGTGCCGGCGATCCGAAGGGGCCGCGCGGACGGCGGGTCTTGGGGATCGAGGTGCCGCCGGCCGCCAGCGGCGTGGACGGCGTTCCCTCGTCGCGGCCGATATCCTCGCCCGCGATCAGCCGCTTGATCTCGTCGCCCGACAGGGTTTCGAATTCGAGCAGGGCCCCCGCCAGCGTGTGCAGCTGATCGACATGGTCGGTCAGCACCTGCCGTGCGCGATCGAGGCCACCTTCGACGATGCGCTTGATCTCGCTGTCGATCAGCTCGGCGGTCTTGTTCGACATGCGGGCCGGGGCCGACGACGAATAGCCGAGGAAGCTTTCGCCCTGCGGTTCGCCATATTCGACCGGGCCGACCGCGTCGGACATGCCCCAGCGGGTGACCATGTCGCGGGCGAGCGACGTCGCCTGCTGGATGTCGCCCGACGCGCCCGACGACACCTTGTCATAGCCGAAGATGATTTCCTCGGCGATGCGGCCGCCCATCGCGACCGACAGGTTCGCGTACATCTTGTCGCGGTGATAGCTGTACGAATCCCGTTCCGGCAGGCGCATCACCATGCCCAGCGCACGACCGCGCGGGATGATCGTCGCCTTGTGGATCGGGTCCGACGCCGGTTCGTGGAGCGAGACGATGGCATGGCCGGCCTCGTGATAGGCAGTCATCCGCTTTTCATCGTCGGTCATCACCATCGAGCGCCGTTCGGCACCCATCATGACCTTGTCCTTGGCCTCCTCGAACTCCTGGTTCGCAACGAGACGCTTGCCCTTGCGCGCCGCCGTCAGCGCCGCTTCGTTGACGAGGTTGGCAAGGTCAGCACCCGAGAAGCCCGGCGTGCCGCGCGCGATGACGCGCGGATCGACGTCGGGCGCCAGCGGCACCTTTTTCATGTGGACCTGCAGGATCTTGATCCGGCCCTCGATATCCGGGCGCGGGACCACGACCTGCCGGTCGAAACGGCCCGGACGCAGCAGCGCGGGATCGAGCACGTCGGGGCGGTTTGTCGCCGCGACGATGATGATGCCCTCGTTCGCCTCGAACCCGTCCATCTCGACCAGCAACTGGTTCAGCGTCTGCTCGCGCTCGTCATTGCCATTGCCGAGGCCGGCACCGCGATGGCGGCCGACCGCGTCGATTTCGTCGATGAAGACGATGCAGGGGGCCGACTTCTTCGCCTGTTCGAACATGTCGCGCACGCGGCTGGCACCGACGCCGACGAACATTTCGACGAAGTCCGAACCCGAGATGGTGAAGAACGGCACGCCCGCTTCCCCCGCGATCGCGCGGGCGAGCAGCGTCTTGCCGGTACCGGGCGAACCGACCAGCAGCGCACCCTTCGGAATCTTGCCGCCCAGCCGCGCGAACTTGGTCGGGTCCTTCAGGAAGTCGACGATCTCGGTCAGCTCCGCCCGTGCCTCGTCGATGCCGGCAACATCGTCGAACGTGACCTTGCCCTCCTTCTGCGTCAACATCCGCGCACGCGACTTGCCGAAGCCCATCGCGCCGCCACCGCCGCCGCCCTTCTGCATCTGGCGCAGGACGAAGAAGGCGATGCCAAGGAACAGCAGGAACGGCAGCGACTGGACGAGGATCGCCATCCAGATGTTCGGCCCTTCCTCCGGACGCGCATTCATGACGACGCTCTTCTGGCGCAGCCGTTCGATCAGGTTCGGATCGTCCAGCGCGTTGGTGCGGAACTTGTCGTCGTTGGTGTAGGTGCCGGTGATCGTGCTCTTCGCGATGCTGACGTCGCGGACCGACCCTTCGTCGACCTTGTTCAGGAAGGTCGAATAGGGGATCACCTGCCCTTGGGTCTGGGTCGACGGGCCGTTGAACAGCTGCACAAAGATCGCCAGCGACACGAGGATGCCGACCCAGATCAACAGGCTCTTCATCCACGGATTGCCGCCGTTGTTTTCGGGGCCGTTCTGCTTGTCGTTATCGTTCATGCGGACGTGCTACCTCTCAGTGCATCCAAGATAGGCTTGCCCGGGTTAATGGCAATGGAACAACGTCGATCAGCATGATCGGCGCGGCGGAGCGGGCCGGAAATGCCAGATTCCGCGGATTGCCGAGGTGAGGACGCCGGCCCGGGTGGCTGTTCTGCCCGAATCGAGCGCGGTCAGCAGCGATTCGATATTGGCGGCATCGGACCATTGGCCTTCGGTGATGCCGCCGTCGAGACGGACGGCGGTGATCGCGCAGCGGGCGAGTCGGCGGCGCAGTTCGCGGGGCAGGTCGGTCATGTCGAGGCGGCATGTGCCAACTTCGGCATCGCGGCGGCGGGTGCGCCAGAGCCAGTCGACGGTTTCGGTGAGTGTCGCGTCGACGTCGCGGCAGTGCGCAGCGCTGGCGGCGAGCGCGACCGGGTCGAGGTCGCCGTCGGCCAGCAGCGCGCGGGCGGCGGTGCGGTCGTGGCGCGGGTCGGTGTTCGACGGGTCGTCGATGAAGGGCAGGTCGGCGGCGAGGGCGCGCAGGTCGCTGCGGCGCCACGTCAGGAGCGGGCGGACGATGGGGAGGCGTGGTCTGTGCCCCTGCTGGTCACCCCGGCGCAGGCCGGGGTCTTGCTGTTGTCTGGCGTCGCGTTCCACCGTGGGAGACCCCGGCCTGCGCTGGGGTGACGTGTGGGGCGGGCGGGAAATGAAGGCTTGGTGCCATCGCTCCGGATCAAATGCCCAATACGGGCGGATGCCGGCCAGCCCCGCCGGACCGGAGGCGCGGGCGGCGCGCATCAGGAAGGTTTCGGCCTGATCGTCGGCATGGTGCGCGGTGGCGAGCGCCGATGCGCGGGCGGTCAGCGCCCAGTCGGCGAGGAGCGCGTAGCGGGCATGGCGTGCCTGTGCCTGAAGGCTGGCGCCGGCGGGGGGCTTTGCGGGCTGGAGCGTGGCGTGGGGGATGGCGTGGGCCGCGCACCAGCCCGCGACCATCGCGGCTTCGTGCGCCGAGGCGGTGCGCAGGCGGTGGTCGACTGTGGCGGCGATCACGCTGCCGGGGAAGGCGGTGGCGGCGAGCGCCAGCAGCGCCATCGAGTCGGGGCCGCCGGAGACCGCGATCGCGAGCGGGCGGTCGGGTGCGGGGGCGGTGGCGAGCGCCGTCAGGTCGGTGGCGAAGCGGGTGGTGGCTTCGGGTGGTGGGGTCATCGGTGCGTGGCCGTATGCGTTGCAACAGCGAGGTGGCGGGCCCTGCTGCGCGTTGGACCTGTCCGGTTCATGCTACCCCGCCTCATGCGATCCGTCGGAACGGTACCGCTCGACCTATGCCATCCCCATCCGTTTGCTTCGAGCGGAGGTTCGAGCTTGTCGAGAACCGAAGTCGAGAAGGGGTTGCCCCAAACTGCGGCGTTCTCGACGGACGCGTCTCGACTTCGCTCGAAGCTGCTCGAACCGAACGGAGGGGAAGCGACATCCAAATCCGTTCGTCCCGAGTAGCTGCCGAGCTTGTCGATACAGGTCTTCGACTGTGCTCAGCCCTTGCTCAGCACGAACGGGGGGAACCCTACGCCGCGCATTTCGCGGCGCTGCGCCCCTTCGCGACGTCCGCCTTCATCCCCGCCGATATCTTTTCGCCATAGACGTCGGTCAGCTCGCCATAGACGTCGCAGGCTTCCTTGGTCTTCTTCAACTTGACCAGCGCGTCCGCCAGATAGAACAGGCTGTCGGCAGCGCGTTCGCCTTCGGGCATGTTCTTGTAGTTGTCGTAGAATTCGCGGCTGGCGAGGCTGGGTTTGCCGTCGTCGAGATAGGACCGCCCGATCAGATTCTGGGCATAGCTGGCGCGGCGGTGCTTCGGGTATTTCGCCACGACCGGACGCAGCGCGGCGATGGCTTCGGGATAGAGCTTCGCGCTCCACAGGCGGAAGCCGTAGAGATAGCCGTCCTCCGCCGCGTCGCCCGAATTCGCCCGTTCGATCGCGGCGATGCGCGCGGCGCGGGCGGGATCGGCGGCTGCGGCGGGGGCGGTGACAGCGGGCGGACGCACCGTGCCACCGCCCAGCGTGCCGCCGCCATTGCCGGGGCCGCGGGCCGGGGGCGGGGTGTCGGTCGAGGTATCGCCGGCCGCCGCGACCGCGCCGGGGGTGGCGGGCGCGATCGGCGGGGCGCCCGTGCTTTCGACGGCCTTGATCCGGGTGTCGGTCGCCACCTTGTACGCCTCGAACGCCGATTCGAGCTGGCGCAGCTTGTATTGCGCCTGTTCGAGTTGGCCGGTCAGCGCCTGCTGCTGCGATTCGAGCGCGTCGACGCGCGAGGTCAGCGTGGCGAGCGGGCCGCTCGACGGGCTGCCGGGGATTTCGGTCGGCTGGGTCGGCGCGGTGATCTGCGGTTCGACCTGGTTAGGCGCGCCGCCGGGGAAGACCTTGCGCTGCACCGCGCGCATCTCGCGCTCCAGCTTGTTCACGCGCGGCTCGATCTGGGTCGTGGTCTGGGCCGCGGCCGGCAGGGCGGCGAGCAGAGCGAGGAGCGGCAGGGCTTTGAAACGACGCATGAAAACTCCCCCCGGAGCATGGCGGTGAACGGACGTGGCGACCCTAGGTGACCGACCTGTCGCCATGCTTAACCGGCGGGTGTCGGCGTGGGCGAGGCGGCGCCACGCGCGCGCAGCGCCTCCGCGCTGATGCCGACGGTCACCGCACGTTCGGCGGTGCCGAGCGGCGGCACGTTCGATCCGTTGACGGTGACGGTAATCAGGTCGGGGCGGCCGGTGCGGATCTGCGGGTTCTTCGCGGTCATCGGTACGTCGTAGCGCTCGTTCGCCGCCATTTCCTTGTTCACCAGCGTGCCGGTGTCGTCGAAGATGCGGACCCATGCCGGGCCGGTCGCGGTCAGCGTCACCTGCCCGCCGCCCGCGGGTACGGGCGCAGTCGCCGGCGCGCCGCCGCCCGCCGGGCCGGCGGCCGGGGTCGGCGAGGGCAGCATGCCGAGGTCGCCGGCAACGGTCGCGGCGGGTGCGGTCACCGCCTCGTCGCGGCGGAACAGCGACGTGCCGAAATACAGGCCGACGCCGAGCAGCAGCACGATCGCGACCGCGGCGGCGATCGCCACCAGCCCGCCCGAGGGGCCGCGGCGCATGTCGATCGGCTCGAGGTCCTGCAACGGTTCGGGCCGCTGGTAGTTGGCGGCGAGTTCGGCGCGCAGCGCGCGGGCGACCTCGGTCTCGTCGATGTTGACGGCGCGGGCATAGGCGCGGCCGAAGCCCATCGCATAGGTGATCGACGGCAGCGCCTGAAACTTGCCGTCCTCGACCGCTTCGAGGTGGCGCAGCGGGATGCGGGTGCGCTGCGCGATGTCGGACAGGGTCAGGCCCTGCGCCTCGCGTGCCGACCGCAGCATCATGCCCGCCGTCCGCGGCGTGCCCGTGGTGCTGTCGCCGTCCATCATTCGTACCCTTCCAAACCCGCTGTCCGCCCCCGGTCGACACGCGGTTTCGGCCAGCGGGCTGCGGCTGTCAACGCCGGAGGGCGGGGCCGAGGGGAAAGTACGGGGA
>NZ_JASCXF010000040.1:0-36855 GCF_030062225.1 Sphingomonas sp. 2R-10 | reverse complement strand
CCCGCCGCCGGCAAACGGCCAGCTGCCACCGCCGCCGGTCGGCACCGCACCGGCCGGAGCACCGCCGGTAGCCAATGCCCCGGCATCGGCACCGGCACGCGCAACCCGCTAACCCCAAACCCCAACCGTACCCCTGCCTACGCCAGGGTGCGGTCGTCTGGTGGCATTCTCGCCAATAACACCGTGCCGTACCCCCGCGCAGGCGGGGGTCCAGAGCTCCGCCCACACCAACATCGTCTGCCACCCTGGATCCCCGCCTGCGCGGGGATACGCCGGGGAACATCGCAGCCGTCATCAAGAACAGACCTGGATCCCCGTCTCCGCAGGGATACGGCAATCTCCCAAGACAAACCGAACCAACCGGTGTAGGGCGTCCCGCCGCTGCCCGGAGCCCACCCCATGTCCCTCGGCCTAGATTTCGGCACCACCAATTCCGTCCTCGCGCGCGCCGATGCCGATGGTGCGACCCTCGTTCCGCTCGACGGTCCCGAGCGCAGCGACCCCGTGTTCCGCTCGGCTTTGTGCTTCTGGCAGGACGACGTGCCCGGCGGCATCGCGGTCGAGGCGGGGCCGTGGGCGATCGACGAATATCTCCAATATCCCGAAGGCTGCCGCTTCCTCCAATCCTTCAAATCGGTCGCCGCCAGCCCCAGCTTCGACACCGCGCCGATCTTCACCAAACGCTACCGGTTCGAAGACCTCGGCCGCGCCTTCCTCGATCGCCTCGCCGCGCGCGCCGATGGTGCGCTGGACGGTGCGCAGCGGATCGTCGTCGGCCGCCCGATCACCTATGCCGGCCACCGCCCCGACGAAGCGCTCGCCCGAAGCCGCTACGACGCGATGTTCGCCCGGCTCGGTGCCGAGATCGCTTATGTCTACGAACCGCTGGGCGCGGCGTTCAGCCATGCCGCGACGCTGACGCAAGCCGCCACCATCCTCGTCGCCGATTTCGGCGGCGGCACCAGCGACTTCTCGGTCGTCCGGCTGGAAGCCCCGGGCAGCGAACGCCGCGCCCGGCCGCTGGGCCATGCCGGTATCGGCATCGCCGGCGACCAGTTCGACCGCCGCATCCTCGACAAGCTGGTCCTGCCGCTGCTGGGCAAGGGCGGCACCTATCGCTCGTTCGACAAGGTGCTGGAAATCCCGGCGGGCCATTTCACCGACTTCACCGACTGGTCGCGCCTCGCGCTGATGCGCAACCGCAAGACCATGGCTGAACTCGACAAGTTGCGCCGCGCCGCGACCGATCCTGCGGCGATCGAACGGATGATCGCGGTGATCGAGGGCGAACAGGGCTATCCGCTCTACGACGCGGTCGGACGGGTGAAGCGCGCGCTGTCGATCGGCGAGGAAGCGACCTTCGCGTTCGACGGCGGCGGCATTTCGATCCATGCCCAGGTGACGCGCGACCAGTTCGAGACGTGGATCGCCGACGATCTCGCCCGCATCATGGCGACGGTCGACCGCGCGCTGGACGTCGCCGGGCTGGACGCGGGCGGCATCGACCGGGTGTTCCTGACCGGCGGCACCTCGCTCACCCCCGCGATCCGCCGCGCCTTCGCCGCGCGTTTCGGGCAGGACCGGCTGGCCTCGGGCAACGAACTGACCTCGGTCGCCCACGGCCTCGCGCTGATCGGCCGGCAGGACGACCTCGCGGCATGGGCCGCATAGCGCTTTCCTACACGCGGGCGGACTGCCATGCTCGTCGACGTTTTTTGACAGGTCCGCCCAACCTCGGTGCTGCCCGGCACACGCCGCTATCGAATGCAGCCAACCGTTCGTGCTGAGTAGGGGCTGAGCTTGTCGAAGACCCGTATCGAAGCATCCCGCCGCACGCGGTCCTTCGATACGCCCCTTCGACTTCGCTCAGTGGCTACTCAGGACCAACGGGTTCGGCAAGCACGTCGGGCAATGATCCCGAATGACAAGCAACCGCGCAAACTTCCGACCCGGACCGCAGCACGACAACATCTCAAGCCACTGAAAAAATACGTTTTCCTGCAACCCGCCGCCACCTGTGGCCTTGAACGTACAGCAACCTTCGCCAACTTCCATGACCGGCACGAACCACGCACTAGTGTGACTTTCGTGACCTTTGGCGCCGCGGCTACCGCCCGCGCCGCACCATCAGCGCCCGCGTGACGCCGTTCGTCCACCCGAATCCGTCCTGCAACGGATATTCCCCGCCACCGCCCGGCTTCACTTCCTCGACGTCATATTTCTCGACCAGCTTGCCCGACGCGGCATATTCCCGCTCGACGCTCGCCAGGAACCCCGTGGCGATCTTGTCCGCCAGCGCCTTGTGCCCCGTCCGGTCGAGCCCGGCGACCGCGATCCATTGCAGCGGCGCCCAGCCATTGGGCTTGTCCCATTGCTGCCCGGTATCGACCGTCGTGCTGCGCAGTCCGCCCGGTGCCAGCAGCTGCGCCTCGATCGTCGCCGCGACCCGGCCGGCACGTGGTCCGGTGCTCAGCCCGACGAACAGCGGATAGGCGGTGGCCGCGGTCACGCCGCTGCGCAGCCGGGCACGCCTGACGTCGTAATCGCCATAGCGCCCCTCGCTCTCGCTCCACAGCCAGCGCTCGATCGCCGCGCCGCGCTTCGCCGCCCGCCCGGCAAAGTCGCGCGCGGTCGCGGCATCGCCCGTCGCCGCCGCGCCCTCGGCGATCGCCCGCTCCATTCCCCACAGCAGGCTGTTGAGGTCGGCGGGCAGGATATTGGTCGTATCGATCGTCGCCAGCGTCCGGCCGTCGGCCAGCCAGCGCGACGTATAGTCCCAGCCGCTCTCCGCCCCGGCGCGCAGGTCGCGATAGACCTCCGCCGCCGGCCGGCCGCTGGCCTTCGCCGTCTCGACATCCTCGCGCCACGATTCGTCGCGCGGGCTCGTCCGCGCATCCCAGTAATGCTGGAGCACCGCCCCGTCGGGCAGCGTCACCGACCGTTCGGGACTGGTGAAATAGCCATGCTCGCGCCGCAGCGCCGCCAGCCGCCGCTTCGTCACCGCCGGATCGCGGTTCTGCGACAGCGCCATCATGCGGTACAGGAACGGCGGCTGCGACCGGCTGAGATAATAGGTCCGCGTACCGTTGGGCACATGGCCATGGCGCTCGACCAGATCGGTGAAGCCGTCGACCATCGATTCGACCAGGTCCTGCCGCCCGTCGGCGACCAGCCCCAGCATCGTGAAGTAGCTGTCCCAGTAATACAGCTCGCGGAACCGCCCGCCCGGCACGACATAGCGGTCGGCCACCGCCAGCGCGCTCGATCCCGCCGGCGGCGTCACCGGATCGCGGGTCAGGTGCGGCCACAACGCTGCGATATGCCGCGCGATCGGCAGTCGCGGCCCGGTGGCGGATTGGGGCACCGGCGCCAGCCCCGGCACGTCGAAATTGGCCAGTACGAACGCCCTGAGCGCGGCATCGTCGGCAAATCGCCCCGCCCGGAAATCGGCCATGATCGCCGCATCCGCCCGCCGGGGCACCGCATCGACGAAGGTCTTTCCGTCGGGAAAGATGCGCCGCATCTGCACCGCGTCGAACAGCGGCCCGAACCGGTCGGCCGGCGTCGCCACGCTCGCCGCCGGTGCCACGACGGCGACCGGCGGCGTCTGGCCGGACGTCGTGCATCCGGCCAGCAGGAACGGGATCAGCAGGCGATAGCGGCGCCGCATGTCACGCCACCGTCTGTTCGATCACGCCGAAGATCGGGTGATGCCGGTCGTCCTCGGCCCAGATGCGGACGGTATCGCCGGTCTTCAGGAACGGCGTCTCCGCCTTGCCGCCGCGGATCGTCTCGACGGTGCGGATCTCAGCAAGGCACGAATAGCCGACGCCGCCCTCGGCCACCGGCGTGCCCGGCCCGCCGTCGCTGTCGCGGTTCGACACCGTGCCCGACCCGATGATCGTGCCCGCGCCCAGCGCGCGCGTCCTGGCCGCATGGGCGATCAGCGTGCCGAAATCGAACGTCATGTCCTCGCCCGCTTCCGCCCGGCCGAACGGCTGTCCGTTCAGGTCGACGCATACCCGCCGGTGCAGCTTGCCGTCCCGCCACCACTCGCCCAGCGCGTCGGGCGTGACGAACACGGGGGAGAAGGCCGATGCCGGCTTCGACTGGAAGAATCCGAACCCCTTTGCCAGCTCGCCGGGGATCAGCCCGCGCAGCGACACGTCGTTGGTCAGCCCGACCAGCCGCACCGCTGCCAGCGCCGCCTCGCGCGACGCACCGGCGGCGACGTCACCGGTGACGACCACCACCTCGGCCTCGAAATCGCAGCCCCATGCCCCGTCGCCCGCCGGGATCGGATCGCGTGGGGCCAGGAACCCGTCCGACCCGCCCTGATACATCAGCGGGTCGTGCCAGAAGCTGTCGGGCATTTCCGCCCCGCGCGCCTGCCGCACCAGCGCGACATGGTTCACATAGGCCGATCCGTCGGCCCATTGATATGCCCGCGGCAGCGGCGACGCGGCGTCACGTTCGTGGAACCGGTCCTTGGGGATCACGTCATGGTCGAGATCGGTGGCAAGGTTGCGCAGGTCGCCCTCGACCCGGTCCCAGTCGTCCAGCGCCGCCTGCAGCGTCGGCACGATCGCGCTCGCATCCGCATACCAGGCAAGGTCGCTCGACACGACGACCAGGCGCCCGTCGCGACCGTCTTTGAGGCTGGCGAGTTTCATGCGGCACTCTCTCCTTTTATGTCCTGTCCCCGTTTGCGCGCCGTCGCGGACAATGTCGAGCCGCCGGATACACGCTTCGTTAGGACGTTCTCCCACAGGGTCCGATGCTGGAGGGAGTGCCGATGCAGCTCAGACGCGAGACCCTGGTCGCGGAACATGCCGAACTGCTGGCGGTGATCGGCGACCTGCTGCGCCATGCCGCCCGCCGTCCGCAGCCGGTCGCGGACATCGCCCAGCTGCGCTGGCGGCTGAGCCGGCTGCTCCTCGCGCATCTGGCGAAGGAGGACCGCCTGCTCCACCCGATGCTCCAGCGCGGCGGCGATCCGGTCGCGGCCGCCCTGTCCCACCGCTTCGAAGAGGAGATGGGCGGACTGTCGGACGGCTTCAAAGCCTATATGCAGGACTGGGACGCCCAGCGGATCGCGGCGGACCCCGGCGGCTTCGAAACCGCGACCCGGTCGCTGGCGACGGCGCTCTCCGACCGCATCCGCCGCGAGGAAACGCAACTCTATCGTCACATTCCCACGCCCAAGGTGGACGCGGGCGCCTAGGCAGCCTAGTGCAGCGCCGATACCGGCATGCATGAGGGTAACAGGACGTGGCGAACGTAGCGGTGATCGGCGCCCAGTGGGGCGACGAGGGCAAGGGAAAGATCGTCGACTGGCTGGCGGAGCGCGCCGACATGGTCGTGCGGTTCCAAGGCGGGCATAATGCCGGCCATACGCTGGTCGTCGGCGGCACCGTCTACAAGCTGTCGCTGCTCCCCTCGGGCATCGTGCGCGGTACCCCGTCGGTGGTCGGCAACGGCGTCGTGCTCGATCCGTGGGCGCTGAAGGCGGAGACCGAACGGCTGCGCGAACAGGGCGTTTCGGTCACCCCCGACACGCTGATGATCGCCGAGACCTGCACGCTGATCCTCCCGTTCCACCGCGACCTCGACGGGCTGCGCGAGGATGCCAGCGGCGCGGGCAAGATCGGCACCACCCGCCGCGGCATCGGCCCGGCGTATGAGGACAAGGTCGGCCGGCGTGCGCTGCGCGTCTGCGACCTCGCGCATCTCGACGATCTGGGCCCGCAGCTCGACCGCCTGACCGCGCATCATGACGCGCTGCGCGCCGGCTTCGGCGAGCCGCCGATCGACCGCGAGGCGCTGATCGCCGAGCTGCGCGAGATCGCCGGGTTCGTCCTGCCCTATGCCCAGCCGGTATGGCGCGTGCTGGCCGACGCCCGGTCGCGCGGCAAGCGCATCCTGTTCGAAGGCGCGCAGGGCGTGCTGCTCGACATCGATCACGGCACCTACCCCTTCGTCACCTCGTCCAACACCATCGCCGGCACCGCCGCGGGCGGGTCGGGCATGGGTCCGGGCGCGGTCGGCTTCGTGTTGGGCATCGCCAAAGCGTACACGACCCGCGTCGGCTCCGGCCCCTTCCCGACCGAACTCGAGAACGAAACCGGCGAACGCCTCGGCGTGCGCGGCCATGAATTCGGCACCGTGACCGGCCGCAAGCGCCGCTGCGGCTGGTTCGACAGCGTGCTGGTACGGCAATCGGTGGCGGTGTCGGGCGTGACCGGCATCGCGCTGACCAAGCTCGACGTGCTCGACGGGTTCGAGGAAGTGGCGATCTGTACCGGCTATCGCCTCGGCGACCAGACGCTCGACTATTTCCCGCCCCATGCCGCCGATCAGGCCGGCGTGGAGCCGATTTACGAAACGATGCCCGGCTGGTCGGAATCGACCGCGGGCGCGCGCAGCTGGGCCGAACTGCCGGCGCAGGCGATCAAGTACATCCGCCGCATCGAGGAACTGATCCAGTGCCCGGTCGCCCTGGTCTCGACCAGCCCGGAACGAGACGATACGATCCTCGTCCGCGATCCCTTCGCCGACTGATCCTTAACCCCGTTCGCTTCGAGCGCAGGGTCGAGCCGGTCGAGAACCGAAGTCGAGCAGGGTTGCCCCAAGCATCTCGTTCTCTGCCAGGGTTTCCCGAAGCAGCTCGAACCGAACAGTGAATCCCGAACGACAAAAGGCCCGCCCGGATCGCTCCGGACGGGCCTTCTTTCAGTTACCGGCGATCAGCGCGGCGCGCCGGTCGTGCTGCCCGGCGGCGTCGTGGTGGTCGTGGTCGGGCTGTCGCCCGTGGTCGGGGCGTCCGTCGTCGTGGTGTCGTCGGTCGCCGTGCCGTCGGGCTTGGTCTCACCCGAACGGGTCGGATCGCTCGACGGCGTCGTCGGAACCGGATTGGTCGGCCCGGTCGTCTGCGGCAGCGGCTGGGTCGGGCGGGTCGGATCGACATTGCCGGGCGTCGTGGTCGGCGGCGTCTGGGTGGTCGGCACCTGGGCGATGGCGGTGGTTGCGCCACCGAGGATCAGCAGGCTCGCGAAAATGGTCGTGCGCATCGAATATCTCCTTGCGTCAGTCGGGAGATTCAATGCGCCACACGGCCGATGGGTCCGGGCGTTCCACACGCTCCATCGTGCCATCGGACCGGGTCGGGGACGAATCGTGGCGCTTTGACGACCGGCTGCCATCAATTCGCCATATCTTTTGCATGACGGCATCCGCCAGCGAAGCCTACCCGACCTGCCCGCGATGCCGCAGCTTCTGGTCGGCCAGCACCAGTGCGACCATCGCCGCAACGACCGGGACGCCGCGGATGCCGACACAGGGGTCGTGCCGTCCCTTGGTCGCGATCGTCGTCGCCTGCCCGTCGGGTCCGATCGTCTCGACCGGGGTCAGGATCGAACTGGTCGGCTTGAACGCGACCCGCAGCGCCACCGGCTGCCCGGTCGAAATACCGCCGGCAATCCCGCCGGCATGGTTCGCCAGGAACTGCGGACCACCCTCGCCCGGCCGCATCGGGTCGGCATTGGCCTCGCCCGACAGCGCCGCGGCGGCGAAACCGTCGCCGATCTCCACGCCCTTGACCGCATTGATCGACATGGCGGCACTCGCCAGTTCGGCGTCGAGCTTGGCATAGAGCGGCGCGCCCCATCCGGCCGGCACGCCGTCCGCGCGGCACGCGACGACCGCGCCCAGCGACGACCCCGCCTTGCGCGCGCCGTCGACCAGCGCTTCCCAACGCTGCGCCGCGGCGGCATCGGGGCAGAAGAACGGGTTGCGACCGATCTCCGCCGCGTCGAACGCCGCCGGGTCGATCGCATCGCCGCCGATCGATTCGACCCACACGGTGATCGTCACCTCCGGGATCACCAGCCGCGCGACCGCGCCCGCCGCGACCCGCGCCGCCGTCTCGCGCGCCGACGACCGCCCGCCGCCGCGATAGTCGCGAAAGCCGTATTTGGCGTCATAGGCATAATCGGCATGGCCGGGGCGATACGCCTTGGCGACGTCCGAATAGTCCTTCGACCGCTGGTCGACATTTTCGATCATCAGGCTGATCGGCGTGCCGGTCGTGCGCCCGTCGAACACCCCCGACAGGATGCGCACCGCATCGGGCTCGCGCCGCTGCGTCGTGAACCGGCTGGTGCCCGGCCGCCGCGCGTCGAGATACGGCTGGATATCGGCCTCGCTCAAAACCAGTCCCGGCGGACACCCGTCGACGACCGCGCCCAGCGCCGGGCCATGGCTCTCGCCCCACGTGGTGAAGCGGAACAGATGCCCGAAGCTGTTGTGGCTCACGCGTCTTCCCCCAATGCCGCAAAGGCCCACGCATGCGTCGCCGCGCCGGGCGTGTGGACGCACGGCCCGTCGTTCAGCCGGATGCCCAGCAGATAGTCGCCGGCATAGGGGCTGTCGAACCCGTGCGCCGTCGCCGCCTCGAACCCGAAGCGGCCATAATAGGCCGGATCGCCCAGCACGAAGCCCAGCTCGACCCCGGCGCCGCGCAGATGCGCGATGGCGGCGGCGACCAGCGCCTCGCCCACCCCCTGCCCGCGCGCCACCCGGTCGACCGCCAGCGGCGCGATCGCCACAGCGGCGATCTCGCGCGTATCGGCGGTGACGTGCATCCGGCTGGCCGCGACCATGCCGATAACCGCGCCGTCATCCTCGGCGACCAGCACCAGCACGAGGTCGCCGTCGATCGCAAGTTGCTGCACCAGCCGCGCCTCCGCATCGCGCGGGAAACAGGCGCGCAACAGCGCATCGACCGCCGGCGCATCGGCACCGGTCGCCGCGCGGATGACGCTCATCGCTTACGACAGCGCGATGTCGGGCGCGTCCTCGGCCTTCATGCCGATGACGTTGTAGCCGGCGTCGACATGGTGGATCTCGCCTGTCACACCGCTCGACAGGTCGCTCAGCAGATACAGCCCCGCCCCGCCGACATCGTCGATCGTCACGTTGCGGCGCAGCGGCGAGTTCAGCTCGTTCCACTTCAGGATGTAGCGGAAATCGCCGATGCCGCTGGCGGCCAGCGTCTTGATCGGCCCGGCGGAGATCGCGTTCACCCGGATATTCTCCGGTCCCATGTCCATCGCCAGATACTTGACCGACATGTCGAGCGCCGCCTTTGCCACGCCCATGACGTTGTAATGCGGCACGACCTTTTCCGACCCGTAATAGGTCAGCGTCAGCAGCGATCCGCCGTTCGGCATCAGCGCACGCGCCCGCTGGGCGACCGCCGTGAACGAATAGACGCTGATGTTCATCGTCATCAGGAAATTGTCGAGGCTGGTGTCGTAATAATGCCCGCGCAGCTCGTTCTTGTCCGAAAAGCCGATGGCGTGGACGACGAAGTCGATCGTCGGCCACCGCGCGGCGATGGTATCGAACGCGGCGTCGAGCGCGCCCATGTCCGACACGTCGCATTCGATCAGGAAGTCCGCGCCCAGTTCGGTCGCCAGCGGCCGCACGCGCCGCTCCAGCGCCTCGCCCTGATAGGTGAAGGCAAGCTCGGCACCCTGCGCCGCCAGTTGCTTGGCGATGCCCCAGGCCAGCGACCGATCGTTGGCGAGGCCCATGATGACCCCCCGCTTGCCCTGCATCAAACCGTTCACGCGACCGTCCCTCTTTCGTCTGTTGCCTGACCCTCTAGCGCAGGGTCGGGCGTTTCCGCCAGCGCCGCGTTCAATTCGCCGCCGATCACCACGCCCAGCCCGACGATATAGAAGAAGAACAGCGCGATCATCACGCCGGCCAGGCTGCCATAGGTGCGGTCATATCCGCCCAGCGCATCGATCGCCAGCGGCAGCAGTTGCGTCGTGCCGATCCACACGCTGGCGGTCGCGACCGCACCCGGCCATTTCGGGCATTTCGAATGGCGGTACTTCTTGGGCGCCAGCGAATAGAACAGCGTGTAGAGCGCGATGAACAGCGCCAGCGCGGGGAACAGCTTGGCGATCGACAGATACGCGGCATAGGGCTGGAGGAACGGCAGCGCGCGGTAGATCAGCTGCTCGACCCCGACCAGCACCACCTGAAGGCTGAACGCGATCATCAGCATCAGCACCGATCCGACGATCAGCCCGATCGACCCCAGCCGATATTCCCAGAACGGCCGCGAGAACGGAATGCCGTACGCCTGACGCAGGATCGACCGCACCGTTTCGATGAAGCCGGTCGTCGTCCACAGCCCGACCAGCCCGCCCAGCCATAGCAGCGACCCCGACCGCGCCTGCAACACGTCGAGGATCGGTTGCTGCAACACCGCCGCGACCTCGCTGGGCACGGTTTCGAGGAATGCGCTGACTGCGTGGATACTGTCCTGGCTCCGCCCGACGGCGCGCGCGATCGCCGCGGCGACGATGAAGAACGGGAACAGCGTCAGCAGCGACAGATAGGCAAGGTTGCCGGCATGGGTGAAGCCGTCGTTGAACGTCCCGATCGCGACGCGCTTGATGACCTCGATCGCCCGCGCCGAGGGGCGCAGGCGCGACAGCGCCGGGCGTCCCTGCCGGTGCCGTGCCTCGGGACTTTCAGGGGACGGCTGGGTCATGCAATCGGGCCCGGTCGGGTGGACAGCCGCTTCAAACGCCCAGACGCGCCCGCGGGTCCGTATCGCGACCGTCCCACGCCTCGACGAAACCGGCCAGCGCCGCATCGTCGGCGGGAATGTCGATCATCAGCGTCACCAGCTGGTCGCCGCGCGTCCCGTCCTTGCGATGGAAACCGCGCCCCTTCAGCCGCAACGTCTTGCCCGAGCTCGCGCCCTTCGGCACGCTCAGCATCACCGCGCCCTCGACGGTCGGCACGCGGACCTTCGCGCCCAGCACCGCCTCGGCAAGGTTGATCGGCAGGTCGACACGCACATCGTCACCGTCGCGGGTGTAGAAACGGTGCAGCTGCACCTCGACCGTCACGATCGCGTCGCCCGCGCCGCCCGGCCCCGGATCGCCCTTGCCCGACAGGCGCATCTGCGTGCCGGTATCGACCCCGGCGGGCAGCTTCAGGTCGATCGTCTTGCCGTCGGCCAGCGTGATCCGCTGCGGGCTGAGCGTCGCGGCATCCTCGAACGGGACCTTCAGACGATAGGCGACGTTGCCGCCCTTGGGCTGCGCGCGCCGGCCAAAGCCGCTGGCGAACCCGCCACCGCCGCCCGGGGCCCCGCGACCGCCGAACAGCCCCTCGAAGATATCCGAGAAATCGCCGCCCTGCCCCTCGGCGCCCATGTCGAACCCGCCGCGCCCGCCGGGACCGGGACGAAAACCGCCGCCACCGCCGCCGCCGGTACCGAAGCCGAACGGCGAGGCCGGATTGCCGTCGCCATCGATCTCGCCGCGGTCGAAGCGCGCACGCTTGTCCTTGTCGGTCAGCAGGTCGTACGCCTGGGTGACCTTCGAGAACCGGTCCGATGCCGCCTTGTTGTCCTTGTTGCGGTCGGGGTGCAGCTCCTTGGCGAGCTTGCGATACGCCTTCTTGATGTCCGCTTCGGTGGCGCCGCGCGCGACGCCCAGGGTTGCATAGGGATCAGCCATGGTCCGGTAGCTAGGGCGGGAACCGCCGCTCGGCAATGCCCACCACTCATGAAACGGACCCAAAACGATCCCCGGTTCAACGCCGGTTCACGCTGGAAACGGCACCGGACGCCCACGGCCTGCGTTGGCTGCGCAATCGTTATCCGGAGAAGCCCGTCATGCTCGAAGCCCCGCTGTCCCGCCGCCGCATCCTCGGCGCCGCCGCCCTCGTCGTTCCGGTCGCCCTGCTCGGCGGCTGCGCGACCCCGCTCGGCAGCTATGGCGTCGAAGAGGGCGTGCGCCGCCTGCTGACCCTGTCCAGCCAGCGTGCGTTCGAACGTCTGGTCCGCCCCGGCGGCTTCTACGACGACCAGCTGACGCGCCTGACGCTGCCCGACACCGGCGGGCAGAACAACGTGCTGGCCGCCGTGCTGCGCACCAATGCCGTACGGGGACGCATCGCGATGGCGCTGAACGACATCGCGGTCGACGCCGCCGATCGGGCGACGCCGGTGGTGCTCGATTCGATCCGCGGGCTGACGCTGGCCGATGCCGTTTCGGTGCTGCGCGGCGGCCCGACCGCGGCCACCGACCTGCTCGCCCGGTCGGCGCGCGGCGCCGTGATCGACGCGATGTTCCCCGAATTTTCGAACGGCCTGCGTTCCGACACGACCGAGATCCTCTCGGCGATCGTCTCCGCCCAGACCGGCATCGACTATACCGCCATCGCGCGCAGCGCCGCCGATCAGGCAGGTGCCGCGATCTTCCGCGCGATCGGGCGCGAGGAAGCCGCGATCCGCGCCGACCCGCGCCGCACCGGCGATCCGGTGCTGACCGCGCTGCTGCTCGGCACGCGGGGCTGAGGACGGGCTTGGCAAGCGCGTCGGCGGGGCGGATATAGTCGCCCATGCCGACGCCAACGCCCGCCGACCCCGAACTCGACGTCATCATCATCGGCGCCGGCCTGTCCGGCATCGATGCGGCGTGGCACCTGCAACACAGCTGCCCCGACCGCAGCTACGCGATCTTCGAAGGGCGCAAGGCGATCGGCGGGACATGGGACCTGTTCCGCTATCCCGGCATTCGCTCGGATTCGGACATGCACACGCTGGGTTTCCCCTTCCGGCCGTGGCGCGGGGACAAGTCGATCGCCGATGGCGGCGACATCCGCGACTATATCGAGGATACGGCGCGCGTCTTCGGCATCGACCGGCACATCCGCTTCGGCCATCGGGTGATCGCCGCCGACTGGTCGTCGGAACGGGCGCGCTGGATGCTGACCTGCGAGGCGGAGGGTGCGGTCCGGACGATCGCCTGCCGCTTCCTGTTCATGGGGTCGGGCTATTACGACTATGCCGCCGGCCATGCGCCCGACTTCGCCGGGCAGGAGGACTTCGCCGGCCAGATCGTCCATCCGCAGCATTGGCCGCAGGACCTGGATGTCACCGGCAGACGTGTCGCGGTGATCGGCAGCGGTGCGACCGCAGTCACACTGGTCCCGGCCCTCGCCGCACGCGGCGCACGGGTGACGATGGTGCAGCGCTCGCCAAGCTATATCGTGTCGCAGCCTTCCCGCGACGCCGTCGCGCACCAGCTCTACCGCTGGCTGCCCGAAGCGGTCGCCGGACGACTGGCGCGGTGGAAGAGCGCGGCGCTGGGTCTCGCCGCGTTCCAGTTCGCGCGGAGCTGGCCGAAGCGGATGCGCGCGCTCGTCCTGCGCGGGGTGCGGGCGGAGCTGCCCGACATGGCCGATGTGGACCGGCATTTCAGCCCGCGCTACGATCCGTGGGACCAGCGGTTGTGCCTCGTCCCCGATGCCGATCTCTTCGCCGCGTTGCGCGACGGATCGGCGGCGATCGTCACCGACACGATCCGCCGCTTCACGCGCGACGGCATCGACCTCGGATCGGGCGGGCGGGTCGAAGCCGACATCATCGTCACCGCGACGGGGCTCAAGCTGCACCTGCTGGGCGGCATCGTGCTGCGCATCGATGGCGAACCGCTCGTGCCGGCGGGGCGGCTGATCTATCGCGGCATGATGGTGTCGGGTGTGCCCAACCTCGTGCTGGCGGTCGGCTACACCAACGCGTCGTGGACGCTGAAGATCGACCTGGTGTCGCGGCGGATGTGCCGGATGCTGAACCATATGCGTCGCTACGGCTACGACGTCTGCGCGCCCGCGACACCGGGGCCGGATATCGAACGCCGCCCGCTGCTCGACTTCAGCTCGGGCTATGTCCAGCGCGCGGCGGACATGACGCCGGCGCAGGGGTCGCGGGCGCCATGGCGGCTGCGGCAGAACTACTTCCTCGATTACATCGCGCTGCGCTTCGGCAGGCTGGCGGACGGGGTGCTGACCTTTACCCGGGCCGGCGCAGGCTCACGCCTCCGCTGACACCGGCGTCGCGTCGGCCAGCTCGACCCGGTTCCGCCCGCCGCGCTTCGCTCGGTAGAGCGCGAGATCGGCGTGGTGCAGCATCGCGGCGGGCGACGTGTCGGGGCTGGCCGCCGCGACACCGCCGCTGACCGTCACCGATACCGACAAGCCGCGCGCCTCGATCGGGGTGTCGGCAATCTCCTCGCGAAGGCGGTCGGTGGTGGCCCATGCCTCGTGCGGCTCCGCATCGGCGAACAGGATCGCGATCTCCTCGCCGCCATAGCGCGCGACGCAATCGACGGTTCGTACCGACGCGGCGATCCGCGCCGCGACCGCTTCGAGGACGAGGTCGCCGATCTGGTGGCCGTGCGCGTCGTTGATGCGCTTGAAATGATCGATATCGATCATCGCGACGACATAGGGCCGGCCCGATCGTATCGCGTTCTCGCGCGCCGCCGCCAGCATGGTCATCATCGTCCGACGATTGGCGAGGCCGGTCAGCGGGTCGGTGCTGGCAAGGCGTTCCAGCGTGACGTTGGCGGCGCGCAGTTCCTGCGTCCGCTGGCCGATCACCGTTTCCAGCGCGCGCGTCCGCCGCCGCAGTACCAGCGTGCGCAACTGGACGATGCCGAAGATCAGCAGGCACGCCAGCACCGCCAGCACCAGCCGGACCGACCACCATTCATGCCATGCCCGCGCGACCAGCAGGTCGACGGTCGTCGTCACCACCCGCGGATGGACGCCCGGTATCTGCGCCTGCAGTTCCAGCACGTAATCGCCGCCGGGCAGGTTGGTGTAGATCGCCGCCGCCGGCGTGGCGGGCGGCACCGCCACCCAGTTCTCGTCGAACCCGCGCAGGCGGTAGCGATAGCGGATCTCGTCGGGCGCGGCATAGTCGGTGAGCGCGAAGCCGATGCGGATACCGCGCCCGTCCGACTGGATGCTGTGCCGGCCGGCCAGCGGATCGATCGGAACCGCCCGGCCATTCTCCTCGATCTCCGTCGGGGCCAGCGTCGTCGCCACCGGGGGCTGCGCCGCCAGCATCCGGTCGGGGCGCAGCACCAGCAGCCCGCCGGTACCGCCGAACAGCAGGTCGCCGCCATGGGTGATCGCCGCCACCCGCTGGTTGAACGCGTCGGACGTCAACCCGTCACGCCGGCTGACCACCAGCACGCTTTCCCGTGCCGGATCGATCACCGATATGCCGCTGGCCCCGGTCGACCAGATGCGGCCGGCGCGATCGGCCTGCAACGCGGCGACATTGTCGTTGGCAAGGCCGCGCGCCTCGTTGATCGCATGGAATCGCCAGCGATCTCCTGCCGGCATGCCGCGGGCGACGCCGCCATAGGTGCCGATCCACAGCGCGTCGGGCTGCGGCACGATCGATCCGGTATAGTTTTGCGGCAGGCTGGCGGGATCGTCGGGCCGGTGGCGATAGGTCGCGAAGCGGCCGGTCGCCGGATCGAACCGGTTGACCCCGCCCGGCGTCGCGATCCACACTCCGCCGCCGGGTGCCGCGACGATATTGATGACCTCGTTGTTCGCCAGCGTGCCGTCGTCGCCATCGACATGGCGATAGCGTTGCATGCGGCGGGCACGCTCGTCCCAGACGAACAGGCCCTTGTACGTCCCGATCAGCAGCCGCTGCTCCACCCATGCCAGCGATATGACCGGCAGGTCGCCCAAGTCGGGCAGCGGCAGCGGCCGTTCGCGCAACGTGTCCGGATCGATCGCGACGATCCCGCGTCCACCGGCCAGGATCGTGCCGTCGGGCCGTTCGGCAAACGCCTTCACATCCTGTCCGGCATGGCTGCCGTCGAGCCGGAGGTGACGGACGACACCCGCGACCCGATCGACGCGGTCGACCAGCCCGTTGCCCATCCCTATCCAGATGCGATCATGGCGGTCGACCATCACTCCGCGCACGTTCCGGTCGGCCAGCGATTGGCGCGGATCGGGCATCGCGTTGGCGATGGTGAAGATCGCGTCCATGTCGGGATCGGTCTGCGACGCGCCGACTTCGGTCGCCGCCCATAGCCGCCCGGCGCGGTCGATCGTCACGTCGCGCACGGTGTCGCCGGCCAGCGACCCGCGATTTGCCGGACCGTTGCGCATCGCCCGGACCGCGAAGCCGCCGCGCGTTGCGATCCGCAGCACGCCGACCCCGTCCGTCCCTGCCCACACCACGCCGTCCGCACCGACCGCAAAGGAACGGATGGTGCGGTGGCTGATCTGTGGCGCATCCCCGGCCAGCGCGGGCGGCTGCACGAACCGGCCATTCGCCAGCTGGACATAGATGCCGTGGGACCCGGTTCCGATCCACAACCGCCCGGCGGCATCGCGCGCGATCGCCCAGACGTCACCGATGGCGGGAGTCGCCACCTGCACGAAATCGCGCGCACCGCGCCGGCGAACGAACAGTCCGGCATCGCCCCCGGCATAGATCGTCCCGTCGGCATCGGCATGCACCGCGAACGCGCCCTCGGCCAGCACGCTGCCCGGACGCGTCACCGGGTGCACATGGTTGCGCGTGGCGTCATAGTGGAACACGCCATGGTCCGACGCGATCAGCGCGCCCCCGCGACGATCGGACGCGAGGGCGAGGATGCGGCTGCCCGGCCCCACCCCGCCGGCCCCCGGCGTCGGTACGAAGCTGTTCGACACCGGGTCGTAGCGCACCATGCCACCGACGTTCGTCCCGACCAGGATGCCGCCATGGGACAGGGGCAGGAGGGCGCGAATATAGTTGTCGGGCAGGTTGCCGATGTCGATGGCGGACTGGCGGAAGATCTTCAGCCGTTGCCCGTCATAGCGCGCCAGCCCGCCGCGCGTACCGATCCACATCAGCCCGTCGCTCGCCTGCACGATCGCGGTCGTCGTCGCATGCGGCAGTCCGGCATTGCCGTCGAGCGTCTGGAACCGCGGCGTGCGCCAGGCGGACCATTCGTCCACCGCCGAAGACGCAGCGGCGGCAACACCGGAAATCAGGCCGGCAAGCAACAGGAAGAGGGGAACAAGATGCCGCATGATGGTTCCGGCGGCATAGTGGGCAGGGATGGTTGAAACAGCCTTAACGCAGCGGCGGGCCGAACCCCGCAAGCCGCAACGCACCGTCCAGCGCGTCGCCACGCGGTGGGGTGAGCCGCGCCACGTTGCGCATCCGCAGCCACGGCACCATCCGCGACGCCAGCCCGCCGACCAGCGTACAGCGGTTCACACCGCGCGCAGCGATGGTGTCGATGAAGCGTTCGACATGCCCCGCCGCATCCTCGACGATCGACCGCGCGATCGGGTCGCCGGCATCGGCATGGTCCATTACCAGCGGCGCCAGCGCACCGTAATCGCGTGGGCTTGCCTGCGCCATCCACGCCACCGCCTGCGCCGTATCGTCGCCGAAACGGGCCGACACCGCATCGCTGAGCGCGCTTGTGTGCGCCCGGCCGTCGAGAGCGCGCAGCGCATGGCGCATCGCGCTCAGCCCCAGCGCGGCGCCGCTGCTCTCGTCGGATATCGGGAAACCATAGCCGCCGATCATCTCGGTGGCACCACCCATCCGCAGCAGCGCGACGCTGCCGGTGCCGAGGATCAGGATCGCGCCGTCTTCGCCACCATGCGCGCCCAGTTGCGCGATCTCCGCATCGCTGGCGAAGGCGACCGGCCCCAGCCCGAAATCGGCCGCTGCCAGCGCGTCGCGGATACCCGGCCGGCGGATACCGGCAATGCCCATGCCTACCCGCACCGAAGACAGCTGCGCCGCGTCCAGCCCGGCCTGCGCCACCGCCTGCGCCATCGTGGCGGCCAGCACCGCACGCAGCGCGTCGATGCCGATCCCGGCATTGGCCGGGCCACCCTCTCCCGTGCCCAGCACCGTGCCCGCCGCATCGACCAGCCGCGCACGACAATGGCTGCCACCGGCATCGACCCCGATGAAGAAGGTCATGCCTCCCGTCCCCAGCCGCGTGCCCGCGGCGTCTGACCGATGCCGGGATTGAGCTGGTTGCGCGGATCGAGCGTGCGGTAGAAGTCGGCCAGTGCGGGTTTTGCGGGATATAGGTGCCCGACATTATGTTCGGCGGGATATTGCGCCCCCGCCGCATCCAACCGCCGCCACAGCGCATGCTCGAACGCCAGCGGATCGACGCCCTTGCGCACGATATAGTCGCGGTGGAACACATGGCAGAAGAAATGCCCGTAATAGAGCGTATCGACGACTTGGGTCGCCAGTTCGGGCGGCAGTTCCTCGGCCCAGTCGCGCGCGTTGCGCGGCAATGCGACATCGAGCGCGACGATATCCTCCACGGTGCGCCGCTGCACCGCACGGTAACGGACGGCAGCACCCGCCGCGACGAAGCGGTGCAGGAACGCCTTGTCCGCTTCCCCGGCAGTACATTCGAACCAGCCGTCCGGCAGCAGCGTGTCGAGCAGCGTTGCCGTCGCATCGCGATCCGCCATCGGCATCTTGAGCAGCAGATGATGTTCGAACCGGTCGCGCCATACCCGCATCCGCGTGGGCAGGTGATCGCCCATCAGCGGCGCCAGCCGTTGCAGCACGCGGTCGCTGAAATTGGCGACGACCCGCCCGGCGACACCATCGATCCATGCCTTGGCGGCGAACAGCGCGGGCAGGCGATCGGTGCCCAGCCGCTCGATCGCGCGAAAGCTGTCGCGGCCATAAAGGTCGGCGATGTCGAACGCGCCGCGGTGCATATATTCGCCCGCGATCGGCAGGGCGGCGAAGTCGCGCAGCATCGTACGACGCAGCTCGGTCAACCGGTCGGGATCGTCGGTCCCGATGTAGAAGGTGACGCTGTCGTCCTCCCGCGCGAAGGTGTCGAGCCGCACGGCAAAGACGATCAGCTTGCCGGCGCTCCCCGCCGCTTCGAACAGGCAGCGGGGATCGGCGTTGAAGCGCGCCGGCACGTCACTGTCGATATCGCGGACATGGTCGACATAACGATGGTCGTGTGCCGGCTTGTCCGCCGCCGGATCGACATCGGCAGCGGTGAAGTCGCCGCGGTCGAGCCGGGACAGGATCGCCTCCGGATCGTCGCCGAGGTCGATGCCGAGATGATTGACCAGCCGCAGCGTGCCGTCGTCGTCGAGCCGGCCGAACAGTGCCAGTTCGGTATAGGCCGGCCCACGCCGGATCAGCGATCCGCCCGAATTGTTGCAGACCCCGCCGACCACCGACGCGCCAAGGCACGACGACCCGATCACCGAATGCGGCTCGCGCCCGAGCGGCCGCAGCGCCGCCTCCAGTCGATACAGCGTGGTCCCCGGCAGGCAGACGACCTGCTCTCCCCCGCCCAGCAGGTGCAATCGGTCTAGCCGCGTCGTGCTGACGATCACCAGCCCGCCGGGATAATCGTCGCCGTCGGGCGTCGACCCGCCGGTCAGCCCGGTGTTCGACGCCTGCATCAGGATCGACACGTCGGCGGCGACGCACGCCTGCACCACCCGCCACAGCTCGACCAGTGTCGCCGGACGCACGACCGCAAGCGCCGCACCCCCGCCGGTGCGATAGCCGCGCCGGAACCGCGCGGTACGCCGCGAACCGGTCAGGACGTGGCGCGCGCCGACCGCCTTGCGCAGGTCGACGATCAGCCGCTCGGTTGCCGGATAGTCCATCATGCCATCGTTACTGCTGTCCCTCAGGCTCTCCGTCCGCGCCCTCACCGTACCCCCGCGCAGGCGGGGATACGGGCGGCCTGACGATACCGGACTGTCGCGACGGTTTCCCCTCAGCGCGTCTGCATCCGGATGCCGATGCGGAACGACCGCCCGAGCAGATCCGAATAGGTGCTGTTCGCCGCCAGCCCGGTTTCGGGCAGCAGGATCGGTTCGCCGTTGAACACATTGGTGACGTTGAAGAACAGCTCGCCCTTCGCCCCGCCGCCCATGTCGATCTTGCTGGTCAGGTTGAGGTCGAAATAGGTCGCACCGTCGATGCGGTTGCTGTCGATCGTCGGAAATTGCAGCACGGTGCTGGCCGGACGCCCGACCGGGCAGTCGTTCGCGCAGACGATATAGTTGTTCGAATAGGTCCCGCCGCCGACCCCGCGCGCGGTGCCGGTAATCGCGAAGCTGTCGGTGTCATAGGTCGCGTTGAAGCGGTAGATCCACTTGGGCAGGCTGGCTCCGCCCAGCTGCCCGACGATATCGACCGGCACTACGTTCGGCACGCCGGCATCGGTGATGTTGTCGATATAGCGCGTCGCCAGCGCCTTCAGCGTCACATTGCCCGGCGCGTTGCCGAACACCTCGTCCAGCGCGACGCGATAGGTGGTGTCGAAATCGATGCCGCGCACCGTCTGCCGTGCGAAATTGAACGGGCTCGCGCGGAAGAACAGCTCGCGGTCACCCGTGGGATCGGGTCCATAGGCCGCGCAGAATTCCTGTCGCCCTTCGGCGCAGCGGTTGATGATGTCCTGCGCGAAATACTGGCCGATCGCGTCCTTCAGCCGGATCAGGAAACCGTCGGCCGAAAAGGAGAAGCCGGGCAGGAAGCGCGGTTGCAGCACCACGCCGACGCTGGTCGAATCGGCGACCTCGGGATCGAGGTTGATGTTGCCGGTGGTCGTTTCGCGGAACGTCACGCCGTTACGCCCTGTGAACGGATCGGTCAGCGTGTTGGTGCGCGACGTGCCCGCCTGGAACAGTTCGCTCAGGTTGGGCGCACGGATGTCGCGCGACCGGGTGACGCGGAACCGGATGTCTTCGACCGGCGCCCACGTCGTGCCGACCTTCCACGTCGTGACATAGCCCGACGTCGAATAGTCGGTCGCGCGCACCGCGCCGTTGAACTCGACCCCCGCCCCCAGCGGCACGACGGTTTCGAGATACGCTTCCTTGACGTCGTAGCTGCCGAAGGTCGGCAGGAAATTGCCGACCGACCATCCGGTCTGGAACTCGGTCGGGACGTTGCCCGACACCTCTTCCTTGCGATATTCGCCGCCCACCGCGACGCTGACGTCGCCGGCCCAGGTGGCGAACGGCACGACCGACAGGTTGATGCCGGCGACCGTCTGCTTGAGCGTCTGGTCGCGATAGGGATCGCCCAGCGCATAGTCGATCGATCCCTGGCTGGCGACGCCGATGCCGAGGCGGTTCATCGGCACGCAGCCATTGGTCGGCGCGGTCAGCGTGGAACGGCACACGATCGTCCCCGCCGCCACGCCCAGCGCATTGCCCGCGGGCGCGAACACCGCGTCGGTCGCATTGGCCATGCGCGTCACGTTCATGATGTCGCGCAGCTGCTCGCGCGCGTTGGTCTCGCCATATTGGCCATAGGCGCTCCACACCGCCTTGTTGCCGAACAGCTGGAAATTCCCCTCCGCGCCGATCGCATAGCGCTGCACGTCGCGCGAGCTGTTGTTCTTGCGGTACGGCAGGTCGACGGCGGTGGTGCCGAGCGTGACCGACGTGATCCCGGCCAGCCGCGCGGCGCCCAGCGTGTTGATGAGGTACGCATTGTCGGCGCGCAGCGCGGTGGTGGTCGACAGCTGCGGCCCGGCATTGAACAGCGTCTTCTGCCAGTTGTACGATGCCTCGCCGAACACCGTGATCCAGTCGGCCAGTTCGTAGCTGACGCGCCCGAACACGCCGTGGCGATCGTCATCGGCGTCGAGACCGATGTTGCGGCCCTGGTCGTTCAGCTGCCAGTCGCCGCCCTGCGTCCGGGTCGGCGCGGTGGCCCCGCCCGGCGCGGGCGAATTGAAGCTGCCATAGACGAACTGGTTCACCGACCCGCCCGGTCCGAAATACAGCCCGCGCAACCGGTTGGCGGTGCCGCCCGCCGAATTGAGGATGATGCCGCCCGGCGTCGCGTTGGCGACCCCGATCCGGTCGAGCGTCAGGAACTGCGACTGGCCGTTGGCATTGGTATAGGTCGGATTGGTCACAACGACGCGCCCGCGCGCATTCCATGCGCGATCGACCTGGAAGATGCCGTCGCGGTGGGCGACCTCGCCGCTCAGCAGCACATGGCCGCGCCCGCCCGCGAAGCTGGTCCCGCCCGCGACGCTGAACGAATAGTTGAAGCCGTCGCCATATTCGGTGATGCCGCTGTCGGCGGTGACCTTCAGCCCCTCATAGGTCTTGTCGAGCGCGAAGTTGACGACGCCCGCCACCGCGTCCGACCCGTATGCCGCCGACGCACCCCCGGTCACGATCTCGACGCTCTTCACCAGCGCCTGCGGAAAGGTGTTGATGTCGACGAGGCCCGTGACGCTCGATCCGACCGAGCGGCGCCCGTCGAGCAGCACCAGCGTGCGGATTTCCCCCAGCGCGCGCAGGTTCAGCGCGTTGATGCCGGCCAGACCCGAACTGATCGCAAGCCGCGAATTGGCCGGACGCAGGCTGCCCGCGACCGCCGGAATCTGGTTGACGAAATCGGCGAGGTTGTTGGTCGGCGAGCTGTTCTGGATGTCCTGCGCAGTCAGCACGGTCAGCGGCGTCGGCGACTGGAACCCGTCGCGCACGACGCGCGATCCGGTGACGAGGATTTCGTCGCCGCCGCCCTGTGCGGTCGGTTCCGCCGACTGCGGCGCGGTTTCGACCGGCGGCGCGGCGGTGTCCTGCGCGAACACCGGCGTGGCGATGCACAGCGCAGCAAGGCTGGTGGCGCGGGCCAGGGCCGGGAGATACCGCCGGAAAGGCATGGATGTCGTCATGGAAAGCTCCCCTTGCCCGCAGTTGGGCGAATGTTTGACGTAGGTCCTGCGGCCCCGCCGATCCGGTCGCGGGCTGTGCGCCCTACGCCGTTCGTGTCGGAACGTGAAAGCTGCGCGGTGGCGGGGATGCGCGTCAAGCCGGGCAGGCTTCTATCGCTTCGCCGCGCCATAGCCGCAGATTATACCGTAGCGGCACCATAAACGCTCCCTATGGGCCGACGCGCCCTTGTCATACCCTTGCCATGCGAAGCCGGTCCTAGAGATTGATCGATCTGGCTGGAACCGTCACCCCAGCGAAGGCTGGGGTCTCAGGCGGCTCTTGTCCCGTGCTACCACCGGAATATCCCAGCCTTCGCTGGGATGACGTCCGGTTCGATATCGATGGATCAAGCCCCTAGGTTCCCTGCCGCCGACCCAGCCCTGTTCGTTGCTTCGAACGCAGGGTCGAACCGAACAGATGGGGCGATCGAAGCGAAGGACAGTGCCGATGATGAACCGCCGCGCCTTTCTCCACGGATCGGCCGCCGCCGCGTTCCTTGCGCCGGTCGTGGCGCGCGCCGCGCCCGACGGCCTGTCGGCACCGATCGAGATCGTCGACGACATGTACGGCGTTCCGCATATCCGCGCCGCGTCGATCACCGATGCGTTCTACGGACAGGGCTATGTCGTCGCGCGCGACCGGCTGTTCCAGATCGACCTCGGCCATCGCCGCGAACTGGGCCGGCTGGCGGAGGCGTTCGGCGTCGACTTCGCGAAGCACGACGCCGCCGCACGGCTGTTCCACTATCGCGGCGACCTCAACGCCGAACTGCGCCGCATCCCCGCCGACGTGCTCGCCTGCGCCAAGGCCTATATCGCCGGGATCAATGCGCGCATCGACGAGGTCGTCGCCGACCCGACGCTGTTGCCGCCGGAATATGCGATCCTCGGCGTCCGGCCGATGAAGTGGGCGATCGAAGAGTTCGTCCTCGCCCGTGGCGGCGCGATCGGCAATGCCGATGACGAGATCCGCCGCGCCCAACTGGCGGCGATCGGCCTGCTGGAGCTGGACGCGATCGTCGCGCCGCTGCGGCCGAACTGGACGATGACGGTGCCCGAGGGCCTTGATACCGCAGCAATCTCGCCCGCCGATCTGGGCGTGTTGCGGCAGGGCGGCCTGCCCTTCGGCCCCGACACGCCGGTGCGCGATCCGGCCGAAGGGCCGATGGAGCGCGCCAATGCCGGCAGCAACGCATGGACCGTCGCCGCGAACCGCACCGCGACCGGCCGCCCGATCCTCGCCAACGACCCGCATCTGGGCATCGGCGGATTCGGCCCACGCCATGTAGCGCACCTGACCGCGCCGGGGCTGGACGTGATCGGCGGTGGCGCGCCGGGACTGCCGGGCATCATGCAGGGCCATACCGATCGCTTCGCCTTCGCGCGCACCAATTTCCATATCGACCAGCAGGACCTGTTCGTCCTCGACCTCGATCCCGCCGATCCCGAACGCTACCGCCACGATGGCGGGTGGAAGCGGTTCAAGAAGATCGACGTCGCGATCCCGGTGAAGGACAGCGCCCCCTATGTCGCGACGCTGCGCCATGCGGTGCAGGGGCCGGTAATCTCCTACGACCCGGCAAGGCGTCGCGCGACGGTGCTGGGGTCGATCGCGATGCAGCCGGGCGGCGGCGGGGCGTTCGCGATGGTGGCGATCAACCTCGCGCGCGACTGGGCTTCGTTGCGCAAGGCGTTCCGCCTGCACCCCTCCCCCACCAACTTTCATTATGCCGATATCGACGGCAATACCGGGTGGCAGGTGATCGGCTTCGCACCGGTGCGCAAGCGCGGCGACGGGTTGCTGCCGGTGCCGGGCGACGGTCGCTACGACTGGACGGGGATGCGCGACTTCGCGTCGCTGCCCAACGAATACAATCCGAAGAAGGGCTGGTTCGCGTCGGCCAACCAGAACAACCTGCCCGCCGACTGGCCGCGTGATCGCATCCCGGCCTTCTCGTTCCGCGCGCCCTATCGCTACGAACGGATCGCCGGCGTGCTGGCCGCGCAGCCCAAGCACAGCGTGGCCGACAGCGTCGCGTTGCAGTTCGACACGCTGTCGACCCCGGCGCGACAGCTGGTGGCGCTGCTGCCGGCCACCCCCTCGCCCGCCGGCGACATGCTGCGCGGCTGGGACGGGCGGCTGGCCGCCGACAGCGCGCCTGCCGCACTGTTCGAGATCCTGTGGCGCGACCTTGGCAAGCGGGTGCTCGCCGCGATCGTGCCGGCACGCGCCAAGGCGCTGGTGACCGAGATCGACCCGTCGGTGCTGCTGGGGCTGCTCATCCGTCCCGACGCCCGCCTGCCCGTGGCCGCGCGCGACGCGATGTTGCGCGACGCACTCGCCGCGGCATGGACCGGCGCGCAGGCGTTGCTCGGCGCGGACCCGGCGAAATGGCGCTGGGGCAGGCTGCATCAGGTGCGCATCGCCCACCCGCTGTCGCGCATCCCCGCCATCGCCGCCGCCTTCCCCGCGATCGAGGGCGGCGCGTCGGGCGGCGATTCCTACACCGTCATGGCGCGCTGGCTGGGCGATGGTCCCGGCTGGCGCGTCGGCGGCGGGGCGAGCTATCTGCAGGTGATCGACGTCGGCGCATGGGACAAGTCGGTATTCCTGAACCTGCCCGGCCAGTCGAACGATCCGCGTTCCCCGCACTATCGCGACCAGTTCGCACCGTGGATCGACGGACGGACGCTGCCGCTGCTGTTCAGCCGCACGGCGGTGGACAGCAAGGTCGCCCGGCGTGCTACGCTGCGGCCCATCCCGCAAAGGAACGTTCGATGAAGCACCTGCCTCTGATCGCCCTCCTCGCCGGCCTTGCCGGTCCGGCCGTGGCGATGGCACCGACGGTCGATGTCGTGATCCGCGGCGGCACGGTCTACACCGGCGCCGATAGCGGCCCCTTGACCGGCGACGTCGAGATCGCGGGCGACCGCATCGTCTATGTCGGCCCGAGCCGGGGTACGCCGGCCGCGCAGGTGATCGACGCCCGCGGACAGATCGTGGCGCCGGGCTTCATCGACGCGCACACCCATCCCGACAGCTATATCCGCTCGGAGGACGCGAAGGAGCGGCTCAACCTCCCCTGGCTGGCGCAGGGCGTGTCGACGATCGTCATCGGCGTCGACGGATACGGCACGCCCGACGTCGCCGACGATGCGCGCAAGCTGACCGCCGCCGGCATCGGCACCAACGTGGCGCCCTTCGTCGGCTTCGGCGCGGTGCGCGGGCGGGTGCTGGGACAGGACGACCGCGCGCCCTCCGCGTCCGAACTCGCCCGCGAAAAGGCGCTGGTGGCGAAGGCGATGTGCGAAGGCGCCTACGGCCTGTCGACCGGGCTCTTCTACGCACCGCAGAGCTTCGCGAAGACCGACGAGGTAGTCGCGGTCGCGCGCGAGGCGGCGATCCGCGGCGGCATGTACGACACCCACCAGCGCGACGAATCCAATTACACGATCGGCCTCATCGGATCGACGAAGGAAGCGATCGAGATCGGGCGACAGGCCGGAATGCCGGTCCATTTCGCGCATCTGAAAGCCTTGGGCGTCGACGTGCAGGGCAAGGCGCCCGAACTGATCGCAGTGATCGAGGCGGCGCGGAAAGCCGGACAGAACGTTACCGCCGACCAATATCCCTGGCTGGCGTCGGGCTCCAGCGTCGATGCCGCGCTCGTGCCCCGCTGGGCGAATGACGGCGGCTATCCGAAACTGATCGCGCGACTGAACGACCCGGCGACGCTGGCGAAGATCAAGGTCGAGATGACCGAAAATCTGCGCCGTCGCGGCGGCAGGGAATCGATCCTGCTGACCAGCGCGAACATGCCGTGGACCGGCACGACGCTGGGCCAGATGGCGACGCAGTGGAACCTCGACCCCATCGACGCCGCAATCAGGATTCTGCGCGTGGCCGATGCGAAGGGCAAGGAACCGGCGGGCGTCTCGGTCGCCAGCTTCAACATGATCGATGCCGATGTCGACCGCATCATGCAGCAGCCCTGGGTCGTCACCAGTTCCGACGGATCGAACGGCCACCCGCGCCAGTACGCGACCTTCCCGCGCAAGTACCAGACCTATGTCCGCGAGCGGAAGGTGATCGCGCTCAAGGACTTCATCCACCGCTCGACCGGCCTGACCGCGGACATGTACCGGATGGACCGACGTGGCTATCTCAAGCCCGGCTATTATGCCGATGTCGTGGTGTTCGACTCCGTCGGCTACGCCCCGCGCGCCGATTACGTGAACCCGCGCGTGCCGAGCGTCGGGGTGAAGGCGCTGTTCGTGAACGGGAAACTGGCGCTACGCGACAGCGCGACGACCGGCGCGGCGGCGGGGCGCGTCCTGTTGCGGCCGACGCCGAAACACTGTCCGGCGTAAGGATACCGTTGCCCCATCGCAGGCTGGGGGCCTCCCGCGGCGAGGCGCGCGTCCGATCACCGGGAGATCCCAGCCTGCGCTAGGATGACGTTCGTGGCAGTTGAAACCACCCCATAACCGAACGCTATACCTCGCCCCGACAGCATGATTGGGCGCGACCGCACCCCCCGCCCTATCCCGGTGTCCCGACAGCCAGCAGGGTGCGCGATGATCCCCGGTCCCTTCCTCCTCTACCTCGGCCATTCCGACGACGCGGTCGGCATCAAGACGTCGCGCGGCGTCGCCGCCTTTCGGCCCGACGAGTGCGTCGGCGAATGGCGGCACGACGACTGCCCGCTGACGCTGGGCCTGCCCCGCATGAACGCAGCCGAAGGACGCGCGGCCGGGGCCAATACGCTCATCCTCGGCATCGCCAATGCCGGCGGGCGGATGGGCGATGCGCTGGTCGAGGACTCGCTCGCCGCGATCGCGGCCGGCATGCATATCGCCTCGGGCCTGCATCAGCGGCTGCGCGACGTGCCGCGGATCGCGCAGGCGGCGCAGGATGCGGGCGTGCAGCTGTTCGACGTGCGCGATCCGCCCGCGAACCTGCCGGTCGGCAACGGTCGGCGGCGCGCCGGCAACCGGTTGCTGACGGTCGGCACCGACTGTTCGGTCGGCAAGATGTACACCACGCTGGCGCTGCGCAACGCGATGGTCGCGCGCGGGATCAGGGCGGATTTCCGCGCGACCGGCCAGACCGGCATCCTCATCGCCGGCTCGGGCGTCCCCGTTGACGCGGTGGTCGCCGACTTCATCTCGGGCGCGATCGAGACGATCACCCCCGCGCGCGACGACGATGGCTGGGACCTGATCGAGGGGCAGGGATCGCTGTTCCACCCGTCCTTCGCCGGGGTGTCGACCGGCCTGCTCCACGGGGCACAGCCGCGTGCGCTCGTGCTGTGCCACGACCCGGCGCGGGCGCACATGCGCGGGCTGCCGCATTATCCGGTGCCGGGGCTGGCCGAATGCCTCGCCGCCAACCTGTCGGTCGCGCGGCTGACCAGCCCGGACGTGCGGGCGGTCGGCATCGCGCTCAACACCGTGCAGCTCGACGAGGATGCGGCGCGCGCGCTGTGTGCCGAAACCGGCGACGCGCTGGGCCTGCCGTGTACCGACCCCTATCGCTTCGGCGCGGACCCGATCATCGACTGGATGCAGACATGCTTCGACATCTCGACGTCGCCCATGACCGTTTCGGCCTGAGCGCCCCCTTCCGCATCGCGCGGGGGGTCAAGACGGCGGCGGACGTCGTCACGGTGACGGTGCGGCAGGGCGCGACGATCGGCCGCGGCGAGGCGGTGCCCTATGCCCGCTATGGCGAGACGATCGAGGATACGCTAGCGGCGATCCGGGCGATCGCACCGCGGATCGGCGAGGGAGCGTCGCGGCGCGACCTGGCGGGGCTGCTGCCCGCCGGCGCGGCGCGCAATGCCGTGGATTGCGCGCTGTGGGACCTCGAGGCGCGACAGGCCGGGACCAGCGTGGCGCGGCTGCTGGACATCGCCGGGCCGGTGGCGCTGCCGTCCGCGATCACCATCGGGCTGGACACCCCCGACGCGATGGGGCGGGCGGCGGCGAAGGTGGCGAAGGTGCCGCTCATCAAGGTCAAGGTGGACGGGGCCGACCCCGCCGCACAGATCGCCGCCGTGCGGGCGGCGGCACCCGGACCGCGCCTGATCGTCGACCCGAACGAGAGCTGGACGATCGGAAGTTTGCACGCCCTGCGCGAACGGCTGGTCGAATGGCGGGTCGACCTGCTCGAACAGCCGCTGCCGGCGGGAGCGGACGGCGACCTCGCCACCTTCGACAGCCCGGTGCCGATCGCGGCGGACGAATCGCTGCACACCGCCGCCGGACTGGACGCACTGGCCGGGCGCTACGACGTGGTGAACATCAAGCTCGACAAGACCGGCGGGCTGACCGAAGCACTGGTGCTGGCGACCAGGGCGCGGGAAAAGGGATTCGGGTTGATGGTCGGGTGCATGGTGTGTTCGTCGCTGGGGATCGCGCCCGCGATGCTGCTGGGCACGCAGGCGGCGTTCGTCGATCTCGATGGCCCCTTGTGGCTGTCCGAAGACCGGCCGGGCGGCGTGACCGACCATGACGGCATGTTGTCGCCCCCCGCCCCCGGTTTCTGGGGCAGCGCCGGCTGATGCGCGGCTGGTTCGCGATACCGTTGTGGAAGCGCGTCGTCGCGGCGCTGCTGCTCGGCATCGCGATCGGGCTGCTGTGGCCGGAGGGCGCGGCGGCGATCAGGATCGTCGGCGACCTGTTCGTGCGCCTCATCAAGATGCTGGTCGTGCCGGTCGTGCTCATCACCATCGCCGCCGGCATCGCGTCGCTGGGCGATCCGCGGCGGCTGGGCGGGATCGGCGGGCGGACCGTGGCGCTGTTCGCGTTTACGACGCTGGTCGCGGTGTCGATCGGCATGGGCTTCGGGCTGTTGCTGCAACCGGGCAGCGGCATCGCGCTGGCCGGCGTCGCGCCGCATGTGCTGGGGCCGGCGGTGACGCCTGCCGACCAGCTGCTCGGCATCGTGCCGGTCAATATCGTCGATGCGCTGGCCAGGGGCGACATGCTCGCCATCATCTTCGTCGCGGTGCTGCTCGGCATCGCCAGCGTGGTATCGGGCGAAGCGGGCAAGCCGGTCGTGGCGCTGTTGCAGGGCCTCGCCGCCGTCCTCCTGCATCTGGTGCGGATCGTGATGGAAGTGACGCCCTTCGGGGTCCTCGCGCTCATCGCCAATGCGGTCGCGGGGGGCGGCATGGCGGTGTTCGTCCATGTCGGCTGGCTGGCGCTGTGCGTCATCCTCGCCTCGCTGGTGCAGATGCTGGTGGTTCATGCCGCGCTGCTCCGCTTCGTCGCGCGCTTGCCGGTGGTGCGCTTCTTTCGCGGGATCGTCGATGCGCTGATCGTCGCCTTCTCGACCGCCTCCTCCTCCGCCACGCTGCCGGTCGCGCTGCGCGTTTCGCAGGACAATCTCGGCATCGCCCGCCCGATCGCATCGACCGTGCTGCCGCTGGGCGCCAGCATCGGCAAGGACGGGACGGCGATGTATGTGGGACTCCTCGGCCAGTTCGCGTTGCAGGCTCTGGGAATCGTGCCCGATGCGTGGATGCTGTGCGTCATGCTGCTGACCGGCGCGCTGGCGGCGTTCGGCACCGCGCCCGTCCCCCCCGCCTCGCTGTTCATGCTGGCCGCCATGCTGGGTGCGGTCGGGGTCGGTGCGGAACAGACCGCGTTGGTCGTCGGCCTCGTCCTCCCGTTCGACCGGCTGCTCGACATGACGCGCACCGTGCCGTCGGCCAGCGCCAACCTGACCGTCGCGACGCTGGTAGCGCGGGCGGAGGACGGGCTGGACGAGGCGCGCTATCGGGGCCACACGGCGACATGAACCTGCGCCACATCGAGATTTTCCACGCGGTCTATGTCAACGGATCGGTCAGCGCGGCGGCGCGCGCGCTCAACATCTCGCAGCCGTCGGTGTCCAAGACGCTGCGCCATGCCGAGACGCTGCTGGGGTTCGAACTGTTCCAGCGGACCAACAGCCGCCTCGTCCCCACCGAGGACGCGCACGCCCTGTTCGGCGACGTCGCCGACATTCAGGAACGGGTCCGCGCGCTGCGCGAGGCCGGCCGCAACCTGCGCAGCGGCGGCGGCGCGACGCTGCGCATCTCGGCGCTGCCCAGCCTCGCGCTCGGCGCGCTGCCGACCGCCGTCGCGCGGTTCATGGCGCGTCGCCCCGACGTCCGCTTCGACCTCCAGACCGTCCATCACGACGACCTGCTGCGCAAGCTGTACGAGCGCGAGACCGATATCGCGATCGCCGCCGAAGTGCCGCGCGGCGCGCCGCTGGGAAAGGTGTGGCTGGGCGAGGGTGAGCTGGTCGTGCTGTACCGCGACGGCGATCTGGCGCACGCCCCCGGCCGCATCGAACTGCCGCAGTTGCGCGGCCATCCGTTCATCACCCTCGCCGCCAGCGGGCCGATCGGACAGTTGTTCGCGCAGGAGCTGGAACGGCTGGGGCTGGAACTGGACGAGGTCGCGTCGGCGCGCACCTTCTACATCGCCGCCGCGCTGGTGCGCGCGGGCGTGGGGCTGAGCGTGGTCGACAGCTTCACCGCCGAGGCGTCGCTGGCGGACGGCCTCGCGATGCGGCCGCTCAAACCCTCGCTGACCTTCGACGTCCACGCGATGCACCTGCTCGACCGACCGCCCAGCGCGCTGGCCAGCGAGTTTCTGGGGGTATTGCGCGAGGTGATCGAGGCGCCTTGAGAGGCCGTACTCCCGCAGGCGGGGGTACAGGCGGCGGCTATAAGCGGCGTCGAGCGCGTAACGTACCCCCGCGCAGGCGAGGGGCCAGGGTAACGGACCGCACCACTCATGGCTCTAGGCCCCCGCCTGCGCGGGGGTACGCTTGATCGTCGGCCACCAGCATCGCCGCTGGGGTGACGTGTACAGTCGGATGGGCCAAGCCCTAAATCCTTGATCCGGCATCGAACGCCGCCACCACCGCGTCCCCGGTCGCCGGCCGCAGCCCGAAAATCCCGCTGTCGAAATGCCGCGTCGGATGCACCCGGTTGGTCAGCAGCGTCCACGCCAGCCCCCGGTCGAAATCGACCCACAGCCCGGTGCCGGTGAACCCGGTATGGCCGATCGTGCCCGCCGAACACGCCTGCCCCCCGGACCAGCCCGGAAAGCGGATTTCCCAGCCCGCCGTGCGGTGCCCCTCCACCGGGGTGCGGATCGCCGCCAGCATCGCGTCCGACGCCCCGCTGCCGTCGAGCAGCCCCGATGCGAAGTCGAGCACGCCGTCGACCGTCCCGAACAGCCCGGCATGTCCGGTGCGCCCGCCCATCGCGAAGCAATTCTCGTCGTGCACCTCGCCCGCCAGCACCCGCCCGCGCCACTGGCAATGCTCGGTTGCGACCGCCGGCCCCGGCGGCGGTCCCCAGCTCAAGCCCCGGCCCGGCGGCAACGCGTCGAGCCCGGCGCCGGTGATCCGTTCGATCGCGATGCCCAGCAGGATGAAGTTGATGTCCGAATAGACCGACGGCCCGTGCCGCCATTCGCGTTGCAGGACGAAGGCGCGCAGCCGGGCGGGGTCGTCGCCATAGGTATAGATCGGCTCGACCGCCGGCAGGAAGGTGCGGTGGACGAGGCAGTCGCGAAACGTCAGCCGCCGCTCCGCCGCGCCGCCCACGTCATATTGCCGCAGGTCGGGAATGGCATCGGTCAGCGGCCGGTCGAGGTCGATGCGGCCGTCGTCGGCCAATTGCAGGACGAAGCGGGTGGTCGCGATCACCTTGCTGACCGACGCCAGATCGAACCAGTGGTCGCGCGTCAGCGGCTCCGGCGTCGGCACGCGCTGCGCAAGGCCCGCGACGCGCACCGCGCGCGTGCCGTTGGCGGTGACGATGCCCAGCATCGCGCCGGGGATGCGCCCGGCGTCGACGGCGGCGGCGGCGTGGGCGAAGGCTTCGTCGATCATGCGTCGTCCTCGCGCGCGCGCACCCGCGCCAGCGCCGGCAGCAGCGGGATCGCGGCAAGGCTCAGGGCGCCCGACAGCAGGAAGAACCCGTCATAGCCGATGGCACCCACCATCGTTCCCCCCGCCCCGGCCAGCATCCTCGGCAACAGGAAGGCGAAGCCGGTCAGGAACGCATATTGCGCGCCGGGATAGCGCGGGTTCACCAGCAGCGAGAGATAGACGACGAACACCGCGCCCGCGAAGCCGTTGCCGAACTGGTCGAGCCCGGTGGCGATATACAGCATCGCCTCGCTCACCTGCCGGTGCGCCAGCCAGACGAAGCCGAAATTGCCGATCGCCGCCAGCACCGCGCCGATCGCCAGCGCCCACAGCATCGACCGGCGCATGACCAGCCAGCCGCCCAGCCCCACGCCGACCATGCTGGCGGCCAGCGCGACGACCCCGTCGGCGCGGCCGATCTGGCTGAGCGAATAGCCGAGGTCGCGGATCATCGGCTTGGACAGGTTCAGCGCCAGCACGTCGCCCATCCGGTACAGCGACACGAACACCATCAGCAGGATCGCGGCAAAGGCATAGCGCCAGAAGAAGTCGACATACGGCCCGATCGCGGTCGAGGTGCGCGCGCCGTGCGTCGGCGGCAGGTTGCGGATCCATGGCACCGCGACCGCCATGGCGAGGAACGGGACCATGCACAGCCCCAGCACCCATGGCGTGACGTTGCTCTGCGCATCGATGCCGATCCGCTCCGCCGCGCCGAGCAGCAAATATCCGACCCCGGCGGTGACCGCGCAGGCCAGGCCGAGGATGACGACGCTCGCCCCCAGCCCCGTCGCCAGCGCCACGCCCCGCCCGCCGCCGCCGGTCCCTTCGGCGCGCATCGCCACCAGGATCGGGAACGGCAGGAACGCGGCCACCGCGATCAGCAGATAGGCGAGCGTCCATCCGCCGGTGTCCGCCAGCAGCAGCGCGCCGCTGCCCGCCGCGACCATCGCGGTGCGATAGCCCCACAGGTTCGCGGCGACGATCGGCCCCTGCTGGTCCTGCGTCGGGAACAGCTCGATCCGCCACGCATCGGCGGCGACCTCCAGCGTGGTGGTCCAGAAGGCGAGCAGCACCGCGAACAGCGCGGTAACGGCCAGGTTGCCGTCGGCCGAGGTCAGCGCCATCGCCACCATCGCCGAAATGATGCCGAGCTGCGCCAGCATGATCCACCCGCGCCGCTTGCCCCAATAGCGGCTGAACCCCGGCACGTCGTAGCGGTCGAGCAGCGGCGCCCACACGAACTTCAGCGTCGGCAGAAGTTGCACCCACGCGAAGAAGCCGAGCACCGCCAGCGCGACGCCATGCGCCTGCAACCTGAGGCCGAGCACCGTCGAGAACATGTAGAAGGGCAGCCCGGCGGAAAAGCCGAGCAGGCCGTACACCAGCATCGCCCGGCGTCCGGGATGGACGGCGGGTGGCGACGGCGGCGGGACCGCGGCGGCGGCGGATGCGGTCATGGCGGCTCCACGGATAAAGCGCGAACCTCCGGCGATCGGGGGGGTGAAGTCAACCGGGCCATGACCCGCGGTTATGGCCCGGGTCGTGCTTTTTGGGGGGCGGCCGGCGACAGGTCGCAGCCGGACAGGGCGGGTCGGGTCCGATCGACGGGAGATTCCGGACGCCGCTTCGCCCTACCCCGCCTGCAACCCCCATTGGTCGTAGCGGAACGGCCGCTTCCCCAGCCGGAACCGCTGCGCATCGACCGGCTCGACCGGCTCGCTGCCGCCGATCCCCGGCACCATCCAGCCGGGAATCGCGATGCGATCGATCGTCCCCCCGAACGGCCCGGAGAGCGGCCGCGGCAGGTCGAGCAGCAGGTCGCGCGCGCCCAGCCGGGTCGCGACCGCCTCGGCCGGGTCGAACGGGGCGATGTCCCTGAAGCGCTTGCGGAAATCCAGCGCGACTTGCCGCGCGGTCTGGAGCGCGACGGTGGCACCGCCGCTCAGGTCGTTGCCATGGCTGGTCCATGCCGCGCTCCCCGACGCGGCCACCGCCGCCAGCGCGTCGGGGTGCAGCGCGTCCTCGACCAGCCGGCGGTTGTCGCGCGGGATGACGATATCGGGCGTCGCCTCGATCAGGCGCAACGTCGCCTCGAGCTGGATCAGGTTCGGATAGGGGCTGCGGTCCGAGCTGCCGCCCAGACCGTGGAACGCCGCCGTCCGGCCGAGCAACGCCGCGAGGTCGCGCCCGGCCGGGCGCAGCACGATCGCGCGCGCCGCTGCGAACGCGCCGCGATCGGCGCGCGGGTGGCGGTGCAGGCGGCCGATGCGCTGCAACAGCACGTCGATCGGCGCGAGGTCGGTGATGAGCAGGTCGGCATCGATGTCGAGCGACTGTTCGAGCGTCTGGGTGCCGACCAGCACCTGCCCGCCGGCCTTCCGGCCCTTGCCGAACGCCTGCGTCACCGCGTCGTCGAGTTGCCTGCGATCGCACGGGGCGAAGCGGCCATGATGCAGCGTCGCGACGGCCGCGACCTTGAACGCCAACTCGTCCGCCTGTTCGGCGACCGCCTGCGCCACCGCGATCGCGCCGGGCACGCTGTTGCGCACGACCAGCACCGCCGCGCCCGCCCGGGCCGCAGCGACCGCCCGGGCGGCGATGGCCTGCGCGTCATCGAGCAAAGGCGCGACCTCGATCCGCACCGGCTTGCCGCCCGCCCGTCCCCGCGCCGCGACCGGTGGCAGGGTGCTGCCCGACAGCGCGGGATAGGGCACGGCGGCGGCATCGGCCTGCGACGGCACGGGATGCCGGTGCAGCAACCGCGCCCGCGCCGCAGCGCCCAGCGTCGCCGACAGCAGCAGCGCCCTGCCCCCCGCCGCGACATGATGGTCGAGCAGCCGTTCGAGCAGTCCGGTCATGTACGCGTCCGACGCATGAACCTCGTCGACGACCAGCAGGCTGCGGGTCAGCACGCTCGACCGGAACAGCGCGTGCTTGATCGGCAGCACGCCCAGCAGCGCCTGGTCGATCGTGCCGACCGCGACCCGCGCGGCGAGGAAGCGGTTGGCGCGCTCCGCCGCCCAGCGTTCGTCGCCCGCTGCGCCGTCGTCCCAGCGGACCGCATAGCCCGGCAGCGCCTGCCCCTTCGCATCACCCGCCTGCAGATAGCCGGGCACCGCCAGCACCGCCTCGATCCCGCCCGGACCCCAGACACGCTGCAATATGGCGTTCACCCGCCGGTGCAACTGCACCGCCGCCGACCGGGTCGGCAGCGCGAAGAACAGCCCGTCGACCGCGCCCCGCCGCCGCAGTTCCAGCCAGCGCCACAACGCCGCCTCGGTCTTGCCCGACCCTGTTTCCGCCTCGATCAGCGCCACCGGGCCGAGATCGTCGCGCGCGGCGTCGGTCTGGAACGGGAACGGATCGAAGCCCAGCGCGCCTTTGAAATCGCCGGGCGGCGTATCGAGCGGCAGGAACCCCCGCGCCTGCGCCGCCGCCGCGACCTGTTCGTCACGCAACACCGCGCGTGCCGCGCCATGGGGACCATCGACCGGAAAACGCGCTTCGTCCGACCCCAGCCAGTCGGCCAGCGTCACCAGCCCGGCGAACAGCGCGACGAAGCGCGGCGCATCGGGCAGCGGCGGTCCGGCCTCCCACGCCAGCGGCCAGCGGGTCCGCACCGCATCGAGCAGCGGCAGCACGGCGGCGGCGGGATCGCCATCGGCCTTGGGCATCCAGTGCTTCGTATAGTCCGTCCAGTCTTTGAACGCGGCATCGCTGGCGAACGCCTTCAGCGGCCGGCCGTGATGCGCCATGACGGCGGCGAAATGCTCGGTCGCGCCCCAGTCGGCGAGCATCGCATGGATCGCGACCGCCACCGGCGTCCGGCACAGCTGCGACTGGGTCAGCAGCGCCGCGACCGGCGCGGTATGGCCGACCGGCTCGCGCTTCGGATCGATCCGCGCCTGAAACCCGCGATTGGCCTTGCCCAGATCGTGCAGCGCCATCAGCACGACCAGCCGCGCGACATCCTGTCCGGTGAGCGGGCGGCCCGCCGCCGCTTCGAGCGGGCCCGCCCATGCCTGCAAAACCGCCTCCCCCGCTGCGCCGACGTCGAGGCAGTGGTCCACCAGCGGCAGCGCGGCGATCGCGACCTTGTCGTCGTTGCGGATCAGCTTGGCCCAGGGCCGTGGCAGGTCGTTGGTCATGGCGGGCAAGCGTAACGGTGGGAAGCGGCACCGCAAGCGGAACCGGATCGGCTGTGGCGGCAGGCGCGCCGGTTGATACATCCGAAACGGACATGATCTGCCCGCCGCCGGTTCCACGCGCGGCGCCCACCGCATCCTGCCACCC